>JAVETN010000002.1 GCA_034006035.1 Desulforegulaceae bacterium | reverse complement strand
GAATTCCTTTTTCAACAGCTATTTCTAAAACCTTCATTTTAAATGGGTTGGCCTTATAAGTTCTTCCAGCGTTACACTCAGACTGCCCAAGGCTTACACCAAAACCGAATGAAAGCTTGTCACTGAACTTGTAAGCTACTGTAGGAGTAACTGCAACTCTCACATAATGGGATTCCCATGCAAAAAATGAAATCGGGTTTTCATAAGGATTTTTATTGGACTCAATTGTAAGTCCGTATGGTGAATAAGCCGCAACACCAAAACTTACTCTGTCTGTAATAGGCATTGCATAACCAAGGGCAGGGTTTATCAGAGTGTCATTGTCTGTTTCATTGTCGCCGGCCATTAGAACTGAGCCATCTGCCGCCTTAACTTTCATTTTTGAAGTAACGTCTGCATTATAAAACACAGCACCTGCTGAAAAAGTAGGCCCTTCAATCTGTGTAAGACCTGCCGGGTTGTAATAAACTGCAAACGGTGTGTCTGCCTGTGCTGCAACTGCTTTTCCCTGTGCTGTTTCTTTGGCCCCTATTCCAAAGGTTTCAACACTTCCGGCGTAAGCTGAAGCAGCGGTAAAACAAAAAATTATTGCAAGAATTAAAATCCTCTTCAATTGATCCTCCCGCCTAAGTTAAGTAAATATATAATTATCTTTTTTTATAACCTGTTTTTTCAGGATTAACTCTGTTAGCTCGGCGCAAACTCACTTGTCAATGATAAATAGTATTTTTGTTCTGATTTTAGAATATCAATTCTGTACAATGCTCTATTAGTCATAGATTAAGCAGATTTTTGAAGTTTGTTGTAGAATTTGTATTTTGAAAAATTTTGGCTGATAAATTGTTTAAGGTCTAAAAAAATGAATTTAGTTTTTTTAGAATAAAGTTTGTTTTCAGGTGGTAATTTGGTTTGGCCTTATAAGTTTGTTTAGCTTGTGGTACATTGTTAATTGTTTTGTGATAGCCGGGAAAGTTGACATATAAATTTATCTTGATATAATGATTTATATCTGTTAGTCATTTCAAAATTAAATCACTCAGGAGAAATTATGCTAGTTAAAGATATATTAAACTCAGTTAAAACAAGTTTTAGTTTTGAATTTTTTCCGCCTAAAACTGAAAAAGGATTTGAAAATCTTTTTAAAAATATTTCGGAATTAAAAAAACTTGAACCAAGTTATGTAAGTGTAACATACGGGGCAGGAGGAACTACAAGAAACAGAACCCATAATCTTGTTGAAAGAATAAACAAAGAAACAGGAATTACCGTTGTTTCTCATCTGACCTGCGTTGGAGCTTCCAAAGATGAAATAAGAGAAATTTTAGAAAATTACAGTGAAATCGGCATAAACAATATTTTGGCTTTAAGAGGTGATGCACCTGATATAAATTCAGGGTGGGAGCCCCATCCGCAAGGATTCCATTATGCTTTTGAGCTTGTTGATTTTATAAAGAAAAACTTTCCTCAAATGTGTGTTGGAGTGGCAGGTTTTCCAGAAGGCCATCCTGAAACTCCAAACAGAATTTTGGAGATGGATCATCTCAAAAAAAAGATAGATTGCGGAGCTGATTATATTGTGACCCAGCTTTTTTTTGATAACAGGGACTTTTATGATTTTTGTGACAGATGTCTTTTCTATAAAATCGAGGTTCCTGTAATTGCCGGAATTATGCCGGTTCTTACAAAAACCGGAATGTACAGAATGGCAGAGCTTGCAGCAGGTGCCAGATTTCCAGCCTCACTTCTCAAGGCGGTTGAAAGGGCAAAAGATGATGAGGGTGTTGCAAATATAGGAATCCACTGGGCAACTGAGCAGGTAAGGGATTTGATTGATAATAAGGTTAGAGGAATTCATTTTTATACTCTTAACAAATCTCCTGCAACAGTAAAAATCTACCATTCCCTTGGAGCTGAAAACTCAAGCAGTTTTTTAAATCATAAATAAAAAATTAAAAAAGCAGGTTTTGTAGAAAACCTGCTTTTTTATTAAAAATAAAAACCTGGTTAAAAGCTGTAGGGCATTCCAAGTTCTATAAAGTCGTGATTAACACTTTTTGATCCTGCAAGTTTTACCTGGGCAAATCTTCCTGTGCAATGACCTGTTATAAGATTTTCAATTTCAAAATCTTTAAGCTTTTCAATTATAAGATCCATTTTTTTTGAATCAGCTCCCCCAAGATGAAGCCCTCCCATTACAGTATGGAATTTATTTGAGCCAACAAGCTTTGAAACATGGGTTAGGGTGTTTATTATTCCCCTGTGGGTACACCCAAGTATAAGAACATTTCCTTTTTTTGTATCAATTACAATTCCAAGGTCATCTGGAATAGTATCTTTTATTTTTTTTCCGTTTATTTCAGAATAAAAATGCTCCTCAATCATTTCAAAGTCATTTGTAAATTCAACTTCACCAATTGTGATTATATTTTTGGAAACTTTTTGGCTTTTTTCTGAAAGCTTAAGCTTAACTCCCTTGGATTCAAGGTATTCCTTTGAAAAAGAGCATCCTATGTCAAGGTAATTTATTTGGTCAAGGGATGCCAGTTTTGGAAGAAAACACCCTGGATGGGCAAAAAGTTCAAAAGCTGTTTTTTCAGCTATCAGTCCAAGTGCTCCTGTATGATCATAGTGTCCATGGCTTAAAACAACTTTTTCAATTTTAGAAATATCTTTTCCAAGAACTTTCATATTGTTTTCAAAAGCAAGCCCCTGGCCTGTATCAAAAAGAATTGTTTCTCCATTGTTTTCAATTAAAAAAGACAACCCATGTTCGCTTATCAGGCCCATTCCTGTTGGAGCAGTATTTTCCACCACAGCTGTGATTGTAATTTTGTTCATTTTTTCTCCCATGAGGTTGAAATTTATAGAACATTAAGGCAGTCTTCTCTTTTTTTGTCTGGATGTCCCTGGGAATTTGGTTTTGCCGCTGAATTAAAAACCCCGTTTTTGTACTGCTGAATAACGTCAATAACCCTTCCTGCACCATTGACAATAATATCAACTCCTGCCTCTTTTAAAACCCTGAAAGCCTTTGGTCCTATATTGTTTGTTATTACAACTTCAGCCCCGGCGTCAATTACAAGTTTTGCAGCACTTACCCCGGCTCCCTGTTCTGCTTCTGAATTTTCTAATACTTCAAATTCAAGAGATTCAGGATTTATTAAAAGAAAGTAGGGGCATCTTCCAAATCTTTCATCCAGTTGGGATCTAAGCTCGGGGCCTTGTGAACTTATTGCTATTTTCATTTTCTCGCCTCTTGATTTTCCTGGTTTACAATTGCCATTACATCTTTGAATATTTCTTTTAAAATTGTTGAGCCCGGTCCATTGGAATACTCAACCGGAGCTTGTTTATTCATTATTGCCCTGGGAAAATCTTCATCAAAGGGGATTTTACCCATGAAAAGAGAGTTGGATTTTTTTGCATAGTCTTTAATCTGCTCTGTGATTTCAGGGTTTAAATCATATTTATTAACTATAATCATCACAGGTACTTTAAGAAAATCACAAAGATCTTTTGCCTTTATCATATCGTGCATTCCGGAAAGAGTTGGTTCTGCCACAATAAGGCTGTAATCTGCTCCTGTCAGTGCTGAGGTTGCAGGGCATCCTGTTCCTGGAGGGCCGTCAGTTAAAATTATGGAAACATTTTGCTTTTCAGCTTCTTCTTTTGCTCTTTTTCTTAATTGATTTATAAGAAGGCCCGAGTTTTCTCCGCCAATATTGAGTCTTGCATGGACCATTGTTCCCAGGTCTGTTTTTGAAACAAACCATTTTCCAGATTCTTCAGGAATAAGCTCCACTGCTTTTTCAGGACAGAATTCATGGCAGACTCCGCAGCCTTCACAATCAAGATCGTTTACAATATAGTCATCGCTTATTGCATCAAACTCGCATCTTTCAATGCAAAGTCCGCATTCACTGCATTTGTCTTTGTGGATTTTTGCCTTTACACCTGAAGTATATGAGTTTTCTTCTGAGTCAGAGGGTTCTATTATAAGGTGAAGGTTTGCAGCGTCAACATCTGCATCTATAAGGATTTTTTTATCTGTACAAAGCTTTGCAAAAGAGGCACTGACACAGGTTTTACCTGTTCCTCCCTTGCCGCTTATAATCACAAGCTCTTTCATTTTAAGCCCCTAAATTTTGAGAAATTATTGTTTCAATGGTGTTTTTAAACTCTTCCATTAGTTCTTTTCTTGAGGAAACAACCAGGTTTCCTTTGGAATAGTCCACAGCAAGATCTCTGGAATAAGGAACTTCCATTAAAATCGGCAGATTTGCTTCTTTTGCATAATCATGAATAATTGTTATTTCTTTTTCGTGTTTGTTTATGATTACTCCGCATGGTTTTTTAAGAAGCCTTGCTGTTTCCACTGCAAGTTTTAAATCACTTAATCCAAAGGGACTGGGCTCTGTAACAAGAAGCACATAATCACAGTCTTTCATTGCAGCAATTGCAGGGCAGGATGTTCCGGGTGGAGCATCAATAATTGAATGAATTTCAGGATCCAATCTTTTTTGAACCCTTTCAATAAGCATGGGAGATGCCATTTCTCCGGTTTTTAAATCTCCTGAAATAAGAAAAATGTTTTTATCTATCTGCTTTGAATATATTGAACCCAGCATTTTTTCGCCCTCGGAAATTGCATTTTCCGGACAGATATAAAGACAGCCTTTGCAACTATGGCAAAGGGTTGGAAAAATCATTACTTTATTAAGCACAACTGCAAGAGCATTGTATCTGCAAACTCTTTCACATTCCTTGCAGCCTGTACATTTATCCTGCTGAATTGAAGGAATAAAAAGATAAATATCCTCTTGCTTGGAATTAGAATCGTCAAAAAAAATTGAGGCGTTTGGAGCTTCAACATCACAGTCTGCCAGCTGGATTTTTTTACCGTATGAGGCCGCAAGAGACGTTGCAATTGTTGTTTTTCCTGTGCCGCCTTTTCCGCTTGCTACGCAAATTTTCATTTAAAGCCTCCCAGACTGATTTCTGCCTGTTCCTTTTCGGCCACAGCTTCCCATTCCACGGCCCTGGCCCATTCCACGACCACCGCGGCCTCTGCCTCCACCGCCTTGACCCATTCCTCCGCCTTGTCCAAGACCTCGGCCTTGACCTGTTCCTCTGCCTGCTCCTGAGCCTGGTGTTCCAGGTGAAGAAGGTGGACCTGCTGGCGGAAGATTCCCCTGCTTTGCAAATTCCATTGCTTCGGCCACAGTTCCTGAAAAGCTTATAAAAGAAATTCCTGCTTCATCTAAAACAGCCTGGGCTTTTGGCCCGAGATTTCCTGCAAAAAGCATTTTTACACCTTTTTCAGCTATAAGGCTTGCAGCTCCGGTTCCAGCTCCTGTTTCGCTGTTTTTAGCATTGTTATCAATAACTTCTTCTATTGAAGTTCCCTCTTCATTTGTAAGAAGAAAATAATCAGCTCTTCCAAAGCGTTCGTCTACTAATGCTGAAGAGTCTTTTCCGTTTGATGCTATTGCTAGTTTCATTTTGCATCCTCCTTAGTTTCGGATGATTTAAATTAAACTGGTGAGCAAAAACAGCTGAGTTTTTAATCAGCTTGTATTTGTTCAACCAAGATTACGCCTGTTTTTGTGTTTACCCTTAAAATTGGGGTGGATTTCAAAGTTTCCGCCTTCAATATTAATTGCTTTTCCATTAATTATTGCATCGGCAATTTTGTTTCTTGCACTTGCAAGAATTCTTCCAAAAGTCTGTCTTGAAACTTCCATTTTTTTCCCTGATTGCTCATGGGACAATCCCTTTAAATCAGCAAGCCTGACTGCCTCAGTTTCATCTATTGTAAGTATTTTCTCTTCAAGTTCCCTTAAAGGAACTCCCCTTGGCTTAAAGTAGTTTGATTTTGGTTTTTGTCTGACCATTCTTTGTTTAACAGGCCTTGCCATTACCCCTCCTTTATGAGCGTATGCTCATAACAATATTCCCATGATCCTGAGTCTGTCAAGGTAATAATCAAAAAAAAATTTGTTGTTACAAAAATCTGGCCATGTTAATTTGAAATTAATTCTACTAATACAAACTGCAGGTAATTAATGGAGCAAGTTCTTGAGGAAATAAAAAAAATAGCAATTGAAGTTGTAAATGAATCAAGGGAACCTGCCTTTTATAAAGATTATAATGAGCTTTTAAAGAGGTCTAAAATTTTTTTTGCCCAAAACGATCTTATAAGAAAAATCAGGGGTGATTTATTTGAAACCCTTCAAGACAATTTTGGTCATGGATATGGGCATGCTAAAAAAGTTGCAATTGAGGCAGGAGTTATTTTTGTCATAGAAATGGAAAGAGCAGGGGGCAATAAAAGTGAAGAACATTATTTGTCCATAGCCCAATCAGCAGGCCTTTTGCACGATATCTGCCGAAAGGAAAAGGATCATGCTAAAAAAGGGGCTATTTATTCAAGGTCTTATCTTGCCAATATTCTCCCTGATAAAAACAATATAGATTCTATTGTTCATTCAATAGCAAATCATGAAGCCTTTTGTTCTTCTTATGAGCCGCCTCCTAGTTTTGAAGCCTTGATATTGTCGGGCTCTCTTTATGATTCAGATAAATTTAGATGGGGCCCAGATAATTTTTCACATATGCTTTGGGCCATGCTTGAACATATTGATATAAGTCCTGCTCAATTTATGGGAGGATATAAAAGAGGAATAGATTCCCTTAGAAAAATCAAGAAAACTTTTAGAACTCCCACAGGAAAAAAATATGGTCCTGAATTTATTGATACAGGCATAGAAATAGGAACAATTCTTTTTGACAGGATAAAAAATGAGCTTGGAATTGGTTGATATAAATGAAGAAAATGCTTCGGAAAATGTAAGAAAAGTACCTGGTGGGGTTTATCTGTGTCAGAATGATTATCTTTCCTGCGGAGCATGTTGTGGAATTTATAATTTTTATTATAATTCTTTTAAAGATTTTTTTGAGGTGATCCTTGAAAGAACCTTAAGTTTTGACAAGGTTGAAAGGGAAATGGAAAGTGTTTTAAATTTTGGAGTAAAAGAAACACAAAGAATTGAAAAACTGGGCAAAAAACCTTTTCCAAAATTTCATCATTGTCCCTTTGCAGGATTTATGGATTCAAACTATGAAAAACCGGGTTGCCTTTTACACCCTCTTTCAGAAAAAAACAAAGGAATAGATTTTAGAGGTCTTAGTTATTATGGAGGCCTTGCCTGTGCATCTTATTTTTGTCCCACCTATTATAATGTTTCTGCTAAAAGAAAAGCTGTTTTACGCAGTGCAGTGGAAGATTCATACTCATACGGTCTTTTAGTCACTGAAGATAAAATGATTAATTCTGTTTTTGATCTTATAGAAAAAAAAAGGGGAGCAAACCTGCTTCCCCATGAACTGAATGACGAGGCTTTAATTAAGCTTGAAAAAATTTTTAAGCTGAAACTTGACTGGCCTTTTAAAACAAAAAACAATCACCCTGCTAATTATTTTTTTGGTGATAAGGAAAATGAGCAGGGTAGCTTAGTTCTTGAAAGTTCAGAAGTCGCTGAAATTTTAAAATCAGCAAAAGCTGAAATTTTTACTAAAAAAGATATTATTGATGCTGAAACATTTATAAATAAAGAGATTACAGAGTTTATAAGTCTTTTATAAATTATTTACTCTTTCTTTTTGCAGAAAGAATAGGAGTATTCAGTTCCAGGGCAGATAAGTCATCCTGTCTTTTAATATCAAGTTTTAAAGAGTTTTTGTCTATTTCAAAATATTTTGAAATTACATCAACTATATCTTTTTGAAGTGCTTCAAGTATTTCATCTGACACCTCCAGCTTGTCGTAAATAAGTGCAAACTGAAGTCTTTTTTTGGCAATATCTCTTGATGATTCTTTTGTTTTACCAAAAAATTTACCAAAGAATCCGTTCTTCATAATTCTCACCTTTAAGGGAAAAAGATTTTATTTTTTCAATCCAAGTTTTGAGCCTATCTTGCTCCAAATGCCTTTTTGATCATAATCCGGCTCTTTTATGGGAATGGTTTTGTCTCCTAACATCCTTTGAGCTATTCTTGTATAAGCTTGTCCGGCCTTTGATGTTTTGTCGTTTGTTATATAACTTCCTGTATTTGTTGCTGCTATTACTCTGTCGTCCATTTCAACAAGTCCTATAAGCTCTATAGAAAGCACGTCTTCAACATCTTTATGGCTGAGCATATCCCCGTTTATAACCATTTGGGGAACTATTCTGTTGACTATAAGTTTGGGAGTAATTGATCTGGCATATAAAAGTCCGATTATTCTGTCAGCATCTCTTACTGCTGAAACCTCGGGAGTGCATACAACAACTGCTTCATCAGCTCCTGTTACCGAGTTTTCAAAACCTTGTTCTATTCCTGCAGGGCAGTCTATGAGAATATAATCAAACTCTTGTTTTAATTTTTTGGTTACCCTTGCCATATCATCTGTATTTAAAGAATTTTTGTTGTCACTCTGGGATGCGGGAATAAGATAAAGTCCTTTTATTCTTCTATCCCTTATGGCAGCCTGCTTGACCTGGCATCTTCCAAGAGCAAGATCCACCACATTGTAAACTATTCTGTTTTCAAGGCCCATTACAACATCGAGGTTTCTAAGACCTATATCCATATCAACAACAGCAACAGTTTTTCCAAGAGAAGCAATTGCAGCTCCAAGGGAAGCAGTTGTAGTGGTTTTGCCGACTCCCCCTTTTCCTGATGTAATTACTATAACTTTGCCTTTCAAATCTGCACCTCTTTTTTGGGTTGACATAAAGCTTTGTTTTATCTGACTTCCGGCCAGGGAAGTTTTGAAAAAGGATTTTGTTCAAGATAATCGGTGATTTCAAGTTCTCCTAGATTATTTAAAAAAGCTATTTCAGCCAGGCTGGTCTTTTTTTTCTTTCCTCCCACTCCTATAACATCATTAATTTGAATCTGAGAAGGTCTGAAATCCAGAGCAAAAATTACAGAGTTGTTATTTTGTTTTTGACCGGCAATGGCTGTTCCGAATAAAGAGCCCAGGATTATAATATCTCCGCCTGCAATTATTTCAGCACCCGGGTTTACATCCCCATAAATCACAAGGTGGTTTGAAGCGTCAATTTTCTGGCCGGATCTTACCCGGCCTGTAATCAGGAGAACATCACTTTTTGAGTTTTTCCATCCCCTTTCAACTTCCCTTGTGCGAATTCTTTGTTTTAAATCAGCTTTGATTTTTTCCTGACTTTTGAAAGGTTGAACCGATTCTACAGAAAATTTATCTTTTAAAAAAGGAAACAGTTCTTGAGAAATTTCTGAATTGTCAAATTCCGAGTCAATGTAAATATGAGCTCCTTTGACAAGATGGCTTAAAGGTTCAAGAGCTTTATACACTTCTTTGTTTAATTTTTTTTTTGAAATACTTTTATCAATTACAAGCCGGAAACCGTCACCGACCCCTTTGATAAGTATTGATTTTTCAGCCATTTTAAAGCCTTTTACGGTAAGTTACCTGAAATTTTAAAAAAACAGAAGTTTTTGCATCATGACTTTATAAAAAAAAGGAGTTGATGTGTCAAGATGAGTGTAGTTAAACATACACTCTTTTAGCTCTTGAAGTAAGGGAAGATACTATTTCATAATTAATAGTCCCAAGTTTTTCTGAATGATAATCTGCAGTAATAATCTTGTCTGTAAAGATTATGGCATAGTCGCCTGGATTTACATTTTCAATTTCACTTATATCTGCAACGCAAAGATCCATGCAGATCTTGCCTCTCAGGGGTGCTTTTTTGCCATTTATAAGAACATGGGTTTTTGATGATAAAAGTCTGGAAAATCCATCTGCATACCCAATGGCAATAGAGGCAAGCTTTGAATCTTTTTTTGCCCTCCAGGTTCTGCCATAACTTACATAGGTTCCTTTTTTTACTTTTTTAACCTGGACTATTCTGGCTTTTAAGGTCATTGCCGGAACAAGATTTATTATGTTTTTGTCTATTTCAGGAGAAGGGTAGAGTCCATAAATTGAAATTCCAGGTCTTACAAGGGATTTTCTTGACTCCTTGATGTTAATAAGTCCTGCACTGTTTGCACAATGAAAAAACTCAAAGAATATTTTGTCTTTTTCAAGGTTTTTTAAAAGTGAATAGAATTTATTCATCTGAAAATAAGTATATTCAAGGTCTTTTTCATCTGCTGATGAAAAGTGGGTAAAAATTCCAATAGGGTCAATGTTTTCAAGGTTTATTATTTTTTTAACTTCTTTTGTAATCTCATTAATATCGCCGGGGATTCCCACCCTTCCCATTCCTGTGTCAATTTTAAGATGAACTTTAACCTTTGTTTTTATTTCCTTTGCTCTGGCTGAAACAGCCCTTGCAGTTTCATAGTCATAAATTGAAATATCAATATTGTTTTTGCAAACATCTTCAATCATGTTTTTGCAGGGATATCCAAGAGTTAAGATCCTTGAGTTTATTTTGTTTTCTCTTAACTCAAGAGCTTCTTCAGCCCTTGAAACTCCAAGAAGAGAAGCTCCGCTTTCAATTGCTTTTTTGCTCACTTCAACTGCACCATGGCCGTATCCGTTTGCTTTTACTACAGCCATTAAAGAAGTGTTTTTTCCTGCAAGGGTTTTTAGTGCTTTTACATTTTGACCGATTCTTTTTAAATTTATTTCTGCAATAAGATCGGTTTTTTCCATGGCTAATTCTGCTCTTTTCAGGTTTAAATATACTTACAATTTGCAGAGTTTCCTGAATAGGCGGGTAGATGTCAATGATTTAATTTTGATAACCATTTTTTTAAGAATTGATATAAAACAATGATTCTGGGTTGTAAAATTTATGGAAAGAACTTGGATAAAAAACTTCAGGGCGGAAAAATCCGCCCTTTATTTGCAAAAATTAAATAAATTTCAAGTTTTAAACGTCAAGGGTCCACAAAGAGTTTACAGATGGGCCACCGCCAACACAAAGGGAGGCACCGCCAAGGGTTTTGCCCTGTCTTTTAAGCTCATAGTAAAGTGAGACAATAATTCTTAGGCCTGTACATCCAACAGGGTGTCCAAGGGCAATACCTGAACCGTTTTTGTTTACCTTGTCCATGTCTATTTTAATATTAAAATCTTTCTTAAGCATTCTTCCTACACCAAGCCATTGAGCAGCAAAAGCTTCGTTTATTTCCCAATAATCTATATCGTCAAATTTAAGTTTTGCCTGGTCAAGACATTTTGGAATTCCCACAGCAGGTCCAAGTCCCATGAATTTAGGATCAACTCCTGCATCGCAAACATTCACAAGCTTCATAAGAGGCTTTAGTCCAAGCTCTTTTGCTTTTTTTGCAGACATTAAAACTGTTGCAGCAGCTCCGTCATTTATTCCGGATGCGTTTGCAGCGGTAACAACCCCGTCTTTTTTAAAAACAGTTTTTAATTTTCCCATTGTTTCCATACTGGCGTTTTTTATTGGATGCTCGTCAGTATCAAAAATTATTGTTTTTTTCCTTGAAGGAATTTCAACTGGAACAATTTCTTCTTTAAAAATTCCGGCTTCAATTGCAGTAGTTGCTCTTTGGTGGCTGATCAATGCCAGCTCATCGCACTCCTGTCTTGAAATTGAATATTTTTCTGCAATATTTTCTGCTGTAATTCCCATGTGGCCGGGAACAAGTTCATCAACAAGACCGTCATGAAGCATTTGATCTTCCATTTGTCCTGGTCCCATTCTGTAACCCTGTCTTGCTTTTGGAAGAAGATAAGGGGCATTTGTCATGCTTTCAACTCCAATAATAAGAGCAGATTCAGTTTTTCCAAGCATTATATTATGGGCTGCAATTTCCAAAGCTCTCATTCCAGATGCACAGTTTTGGTTTACACTTACAGCACTGCTTTCATGGGAAAGGCCTATCCTCATGGAAACCTGTCTTGCAGGAAGGGAACCCTGCATTCCAGAATATACCTGTCCCATACAGATTTCATCCAAAAGCTCAGGCTTTATTCCAGTTCTTTTTATTGCTTCTTTTCCAACACAGATGGCAAGATCTCTTGCGTTTACACTTTTAAGACTGCCAAGAAAGTCTCCAATTGCAGTTCTGCAGGCTCCAACCATTACAACATCATTTAATTCCATAAACCTTCTCCTTTTATTAAAAATTTTGATTTTTATACAGGCGATAATATGGATTTTCTTTAAAAACAGTGTTTTGCATATTTTCCAAGGGTTATCAAGTGAAAATTAAAAAATCCGATTGTAAATTGTTTTTTAAACCAGGATCTTATCGTTAAGATTACTCTTAATTTAGAGATTTTTTAATTTTTATATACTTTAAGATTTAGCTGAGTGGTAAATGAGAAGAAAAATTTTTAATTGAAAAGCCAACCCTTTCTTCAGGTGTAAAAATAAGATCAGGGTCAATTCTTTCTATGGTTTCAAGCCTTGGAAGAAGTCCTGCTCCATTGGCACTTTGAATGGCAAGTCCGGGGCGGGCATTGAGTTCTAAAAGCATTGCCCCGTAGTTTTTGTCAACTACAAGATCTGCTCCAATATATCCAAGTTTTGTCATTTCATAGCTTTTGGCAGCCAAAAGAAGAAGGTTTTCCCAGTCAGGAATTTGAATTTTATTTAAGGGGATGCCTGTGTCAGGGTGGTTGTAGACTCTTTTTGAATGCTGGATGGAATGGAGTCCTTTTCCTGTGGCAATATCAAGTCCTACTCCCACTGCTCCCTGATGCAGATTGGCTTTACCATCTGAGGCTTTTGTTGAAAGGCGAAGCATTGCCATTATGGGATATCCCATAAAAACAATAAATCTTATATCTGGAACCCCGTCATAGGAAAGTTTTTTAAACATTTTTGATGGGCGGACAAGGTCTTCAATAATTATGGAATCTGGAACACCTGCAAGGGAATAAAGCCCTGCAAGAATATTTGAAAGATGTCTTTTTACATCGGAAAATTCCATTTTTCTTCCAGATGATCTTATAAACAATCCGTTTTTTTGTCTTTTAATAATTAAAATCCCTTTGCCACCAGATCCTTTGGAGGGTTTTATGGCAAAACCATTCAGGTTTTTGACCATTTGGGGAAAATATGAGGTTTCATATTGATATTTTATAACTCCCCTGAGTTTAGGAGTGGAAACCATGAATTTTTCTGCAAGGATTTTTGTTTTGAGTTTGTCGTCAACAAGAGGGTATCTGCTTCTTATATTATATTTGTTTATATATGAAACATTTCTGCGGTTCATACCTAAAATTCCGTGTTTATAAAGAAGGGAAGGCAAAATCCACATTTACAAATCCTTTTTAATAACTCCAAAGCGTTTGAGCTCAGTAAGTTTATACCCTGTATATTGTCCCATCATTAGGATAAATGCCAGGATGATGAGGTGGATTTCCGGGAAATTGAATGTAAGGTGTCTTGTTATCTCCATGTTCATCCAGATATAGGCAATTATTGCAACACAAAGACTTCCAAGGCCTTGTATAAATACTTCATGACTTCCTTCTTCTTCCCATAAAATGCTCATTCTTTCTATTGTCCATGCAATTATTATTATTGGGAAAAAGGTAAGGGTCATTCCCAGTTGAAATCCCAGTTCATAGCCGATTACGCTTATAAGCGAAGTTAGAAAAATTACAAGTACAATAAGGGTGGATATCCTGGCAACCATAAGAAGATTGAGTTTGGAAAGATAGCCTCTTAGCATAAGGCCTAAGGCCACTATACTTACAAAAGCTGTAACTCCCTGAACAAGCTGAGTCTGGAGAAATGAAAGAGCAATAAGAACAGGCATAAAGGTTCCTGATGTTCTGATTCCTATCATTATTCTCATAAAAGTTACTATAAGGGCTCCCACAGGAAGAAGGAGAAGAAGTTTAAAAACACTTTGCTCTTCAATGGGAAGTGAATATAAATTTAGCTTTGAAAGGCCGTTATGTTCAAACTGAAGTCTTGCAAGATCCGTAGCAGGAAGAGTTTGTCTTAACATGGAAAATTTTATTTCAGAGTTTTTTCCTCCAACAACATCAATTATTGATTTTCCTTCCCTATGCCATAAAAGAGTGTTTTCAGGAATACCCTGAACACCTGTACGTGGGTTTATTGCAATCCACTCTTTTTCATGGAAAACTTCAAGCACTGGCTTCAAAGACTGATATCGTCTTGCATCTTCAAGTTCAAGAGCCATTGAAAGTCTTGCAGGAATTCCAGCATGATTGAGGAGCATCATTAAAAGATTTGGGAGACTGTGCTGGCTTAAAAGAAGGGAAGCATTTTGATCTGGATCCGGATATGTGAGAAGTTTGGAAAGCTCCCTTGCAAAGCTTGAAGGGGTGCTTGATTTTTCATAGGCTTTTTCAACAAGTTGCTGTGCTGCAATTGTTTGAAGAAGATCCCAGTAAACTGTTTTGGGCTCTGGTTTTTTAGGAATTTTCTGGGGCTTATGTTTAGGATCTTGAATCATTTGTATTTTATAATAAATGGCCTGGGGGCCTTTTGCTGTTCTTTTTGTCCATTCAGCCCTTCTTCCTTCAGGGCTTTTAATTATTGAATATCCGTATCCTGCTGAGGCAGCCTGTTCAGAAACCTGGATAAAACCCGGAGGGTTATCTGGAAGGTCAAGATTTACTTTTACCGGCTTTCCCTGAGCTGTAAAGTCAATTCTTGCCTCAATAAGCCATACAGGTTTGTTTTGTCCGGGTCTGAGGGGAACCTTGAGATAGATATGCCTGTGCCAGGAAATACTAAGTCCTGCCAGGACAAGACCCAGGATGATCAAATAAAAAGGCAGTTTTGATCTCATGGGATTTGTTTTCTGCTTTCTTTTTCTTCGGGAAGGGGAATGATAAATTCCTGGGCAACGTCAACAATCATAAGATCCCTTAAGATATTCCGGCCTATTAAAATTTGAAAGTCAAGATGAGATCTGTCTTCCAGGGTGAATTCCTCAATTCTTTTAATATTGCCTATTTGAAATTGAAGCTCTACCACAGGTCTTTTACTTGCTTCATCTGTTGAAGCTTGTTTTATTTTTGCTTTTCTGACAACGGGTTTTTCCAAATCATATAAAATATATCCTGTGGGATCTTTTATTTTAAAGCGAACCCAGGAACTGCCGTCTCTTTCAAAGGTTTCAATATCTTGGGCATCAAGAGATGAGGTGGTTGCTCCTGTGTCTATTCTTGCATGGAACACCTTGTTGGGAGGACTTAATCTGACCTTTTCAACTTTACCGATTAAAAGTTTATGGGTTGGTGAAATTTTTAAAGAGGGCTTTTCATCCTTGTCTTTTGTTTCAGGATTTTTGGCTATTTCTTTTAATTTTAAGTTTGTGTCTTTTATGCTTTTATCAATGGTTATGAGTTTTTTTGAAGTGGAATCGTGATTTTGGGCCAGTTGATTTTCTATTAATTTAAAATTTAAATTGTTTTCTTCAATTGCCCTATTAATGAGGGTTTTATTGTTTTTCTGGTTATTTGTTAAAAGATTTATCCCATCAGACTGGCTGTTAATTTGTTTTTCCAATTGTTCTTCCAGGAGAGCAAGTTTTTGGTTTATTTCCAAAAAGTCTGATTTTTTAATTAAAAATCTGTCTGCACATCCTGTAAAAAAAAAGATAATCCAGGCTGTTGCAATAAGCTTAGAAATAATCTTTAATTTTTGTTTCACGGTAGATCCTTTTTTCAAGTATTGATCAAATTAACAAGGTAAATATTAAAGACGTTAGAATTTATATAAACTTATTAAATTCAGGTCAAGAGGATAAATTTATCATAAACTCATCTTTTGTTTGGGATGTTTATAATAAGTTTTGCCATTTGGCTTTTAATACTTCAGGAAAGTTTAAATTCAACAAATCTTGAGATTGATTTTTAATGGCAAAATATAGTACTATATTTCAAAAGCTCAAATAAATTTAGCAATACTGATAAAATAAATTGCAAGGTTATCAAACAAAGATTCAACACCTTGTTGATTAAAAACCTGAAAGAGATGAGCTTGGTTGTTTTATATCAAAAACTGATTCCATTAAAGTTCCCTGAAAAGCAGACTCTGTGTCCAAAACTTTTGCTCTTATAAGAAAAAAAAGAACCTTAACTTGTTTTTTTAAAATATAGAAATGTTTATAAATAAAGGCACTTATCTTTTTGTACGATTGGTAAACCTAAAAAATGCCGAAAAGGAGTATTTATTATGCTGTTTTTTATTTTATGTGTATCTTTATTGATACTTGGGTATTTTACCTATGGTAAGATTGTTGAAAATATATTTGGAATCGATCCTGACAGGCTAACTCCTTGTAAAACAATGGAAGACGGAGTTGATTATATTTCAATGCCCACATGGAAGGTTTTTTTTATTCAACTTTTGGATATTGCCGGAGTAGGGCCGATTTTTGGGCCTATTCTTGCGGCTTTGTACGGACCTGTTGCTTTGATCTGGATTGTAATCGGATGTATATTTGCAGGTGGGGTACATGACTTTTTCAGTGGTATGCTTTCTGTAAGAGCCAATGGACAGTCAATTCCTGAAGTTGTGGGTGATTTTCTTGGAATGAGTGCAAGACAGGTAATGAGGCTTTTTTCAGTTATTTTGCTCCTCCTTGTTGGGGTTGTTTTTGTTCTAAGCCCTGCAAAACTTTTGAATAATTTAACAGGAGTAAACACCCAGATTCTTGTTGGTTTGATTTTTGTTTATTATTTTGCAGCTACAATTCTTCCCATAGATAAAATAATTGGTCGTTTTTATCCTATTTTCGGAGCTTTGCTTCTTTTTATGAGCTTTGGAGTTCTTGCAGGACTGTTTTTTAGTTCAGAAGTTAGTGTTCTTCCTAATCTTGATTTTTTTACCAATACACATCCAAATGATAGACCCATTTGGCCTCTTCTTTTTATAACTCTTTCATGCGGAGCCATAAGCGGTTTTCATTCAACCCAGTCCCCGCTTATGGCAAGGTGTATAAGAAACGAGTCAAATGGGAGGTTAGTATTTTACGGAGCAATGATTGCAGAAGGTGTAATTGCTCTTATCTGGGCTACAGCCGGTCTTTCATTTTACGTTGGTCCCGAAGCTCTAAACGCAGTTATTGCAGCAGGTTCTCCTTCAGCTGTTGTAAATGAAGTTTGTAATACTCTTCTTGGGCCCTTTGGCGGATTTCTTGCTATAATGGGTGTTGTTATTCTTCCAATTACAAGCGGTGACACAGCTTTTAGAAGTACAAGACTTATACTTGCGGAAACATTTAAAATAGAGCAGAAACTACCTTTAAAAAGACTTTTAATTGCTGTTCCCCTTTTTGTGATTGCCTTTCTTATTTCAACCCAGGATTTTGCAGTAATCTGGAGATATTTTGGATGGTCAAACCAAACTCTTGCCACTCTTGTATTATGGTCAGCTGCTGTATTTCTTGTACAAAACCATAAGTTCCACTGGATTGCTTCTATTCCTGCAACATTTATGACTTCAATTGTGTTTGCATTTATCCTTCAGGCTCAAATTGGACTTAGACTTCCTGCAATGTTTTCAAATATTACAGGTGGAGTTGTTGCTGCAGTGGTATTTATAATGTTTTTAATTTATGCTTTTAAACAGAGAAATGATGCTCCCTCTAAATCTTAATAATCAGCTGTGAAGATTGTGCTGGATTTTTTCTAGCACAATCTTTCCTTTTTCAATTCAGGTTTTCAGGATAAATTTCTGGGAGCCGTGCCAACCAAGAATTCAACTTACACTGATAAAGCATCTAGGTTATATTAAGGATAATGTTTTAAATTTTATTGAAAATGCTAAAATAAAGCATAGGTTTACCTTAAAACTAAAGCTTTGAAATTCAACAAGTTTGTAAATAAAGAAAGATTAAAAAAATAAAAGGAGAACCTGATTTTGAAAAGAAAAGTTACCACAATTATAGATAGCAATTTATGTACAGGTTGTGGGATGTGCATTAAAGTTTGTCCTTCTGACACTCTTACTATGATAGGCAAAAAAGCTGTTGTTACAGGTGAGTTCTCCCTTGGCTGTGGTCATTGTGAAGCTATTTGCCCTGTAAATGCTGTAAGTGTTGGTTTTACAGACGATAATCAGCTGAGTTTTAAAAATTTTAAAAAGCCTGAAGGCTGGATAAAGCACGGAGATTTTGACATAGAAAAACTTGTTCATCTGATGATGTCAAGAAGGTCATGCAGAAATTATCTTGAAAAGGAAGTTGATTTAACCATTCTTGAAGATCTTGTTAAAATCGGAACTACGGCTCCTTCAGGCACAAATTGCCAAATGTGGACATTTACAATCCTTCCTGACAGGAAGTCTGTATTAAAATTTGGAGAGGGAGTTTTAGGTTTTTTTAAAAAACTTAATAAGCTTAGCCAAAACAAATTTTTAAGAAAAACAATGAAAATTTTTGGAAAGCCTGAGCTTGAAAATTATTACAATGATTATTTTGAAAAAGTGAGTGAAAGAATAGAAGAATATGAAAAAACCGGAAAAGACAGTCTTTTTCACGGGGCAGTTTCTGCAATAATTGTTGGATCTAAAAAAGGAGCAAGCTGTCCTTCTGAAGATGCACTTCTTGCAACCCAGAATATTTTACTTGGGGCACATTCCATGGGACTTGGAACCTGTCTTATAGGATTTGCTGTGGAAGCAATGAAAAATGATAAAAAAATCAAAAAAACAATAAATGCTTTAGAAGATGAAAATATCTATTCTGTGATAGCAATTGGGTATCCAGATGAAAAATATAAAGAGATCTGTAAAAGAAAAAAAATAAATCCAAGAATTGTAAACTTGTAAAATGTCTGATTTCTTTTATCCTTTAAATAAATCAAAGTCTGAAATTGAAATAAAAAAATCAAAATTTGTTTCTTATGTTTTTCCATGTTTTGATGAAACCTTGGCAAAAGAAAAAATAAAAGAGCTAAGATTAGAGCATAAAAATGCAGCTCATCTTGTTTATGGATTTGCTGTTGGATTTAACAAAAATTTCACCAAAGGAATGTCTGATGACGGCGAACCTTCAGGGACTGCTGGAAAACCAGTTCTTTCAATTATTGAGGGCAAAGGTCTTGTAAATATCCTGGTTGTTATTGTCAGATATTTTGGAGGAATAAAGCTTGGAACCGGAGGGCTTGTAAAAGCATATTCAGACTCTGCAAATTCAGCAATTGAAAGAGCAAAATTTCAAAAATTTGTTGATGAAAAAAAGGCTGAAATTAGTTTCCCATATCAATATCTTGGGCCTGTTTCCGGGTACTTAAAGTCTGAAAAAATAAGAATTAAAAAAGAATTATATTCTGAAAATGTAGAGTTTGTTGTTTTTATAAAAAAAGAGATTTTTGATGAGGTTTTGTCAAAGCTTAAAGATCTGACTTCTGGAGAGCTGGTAATTAATTATAATACTTAAGAACTCCTAATCAAAAGCTTGATTCTCAGCAGATTATCATGGCTTCAACTTTGTTGCTATAAGAGTAATAGCTTAAATTCATTGTAAATTTTGTATTTAAAAACATAAAAGATTTAATTTTAGGTGAAAACTATAATTATTAGCAAAAGAACTTCAGGTAAGCCTGGTATCATAGAGGGTTTAGCCTGGGATTTTTTTTCTTCACTTTTGAACCAACCTGGTTTGAAGTAAAAACAAACGGACAACTTTTTAACGTTACCTTTAGGACCCAAACAGAGGTGTTCTTGTGTTTTGTGGTGCTAAGTCTATTGTTTTCAGCATCTTAAGGAAGTTGTTATTGGTTGTTGTGGTCTTAGTACCTCAAGTCTGAGTGTAAAATTCGCTGGAATAATATTATCGAGTTACTTTTTCCCTACAGTTTGTTGTCAATATGTGGGTGGTTTCTAGTTTTTTGTTGTAAAATCGTCTCTTTTGATTTTTGGCTTGTTTTTTGCTTTTATCTTTATATGTGTTTGGCATTTGTTTAAATATCTAATCCTCAAAATATCTATATTATCACAAGTGTTGTGGTATTTTTTAAAAATCAACTTAAAGACTCATGAAAGGAGACTTTTTTATGAAAGAAGTCGTTATTGTAAGTGCTACTCGAACTCCTCTAGGCTCCTATAACGGTAGTTTAGCATCTGTTGGTGCTACAGATCTTGGTGCTTTAGTGATTAAGGAAGCTGTGAAAAGAGCAGGCATTTCAAAGGAAGCTGTAGATGAAGTTATAATGGGTCAGGTATTGCCATGTGGTTATGGGCAGAATCCTGCAAAACAGGCTGCTGTTAAAGCTGAGATGCCTTGGCGTGTTGAGGCAATCACCATTAATAAAGTATGCGGTTCTGCATTAAAAGCTGTAATGCTTGGTGCCCAGGCAATCAAATGCGGCGATGCTGATGTGGTTGTTGCAGGGGGAATGGAAAATATGAGTATGACTCCGTATTTCCTTGAAAAAGCCAGGTTTGGATACAGGATGGGAAACGGGGTTTTAAAAGACGGGATGGTTCACGATGGACTTTGGGATCATGTGAATGATTTTCATATGGGAATGTCCAACGAAATATGCAGTGAAAAATGGAAGGTAACAAGAGAAGACCAGGATGGATATGCGGCAGAATCTTATGCAAGAGCATTTAAAGCACAAAGCGAAGGCAGATTTAAAGAAGAAATAATGCCTGTGGAAATAAAAGGAAGAAAAGGAAAAGTAACAGTTTTTAGTGAAGACGAGTGTTTTAAAGAAACCTCTTACGAAACTCTTTCCAAGATGCCGCCGGCATTCAAAAAAGATGGTCTTGGAACAGCCGGGAATGCTTCGATAATAAGCGACGGAGCCTCTGCAGTATGCATTATGTCCAGAGAAAAAGCAGAAGAGCTTGGGTGTGAAATCCTTGCAACTGTTTGTGCTCAGGCTTCCTACGCAATAGAGATGCAATATGTTCTAATGGCTCCTATTTATGCAATTCCAAAAGTTGCTCAAAAAGAGGGTATAGATATAAAAGACATAGATCTTTTTGAAATAAATGAAGCTTTTTCTGGAACATCATTTGCCATAAACAGAGAGCTTGGACTTGATCCTAAAAAAGTTAATGTCAATGGGGGAAGCGTTGCTCTTGGCCATCCAATAGGATGTAGTGGAACCAGAGTTTTAACTACACTTCTTTATGAAATGAAAAAACAAAATCTTAAAACCGGTCTTGCATCTCTTTGCCTTGGTGGTGGTGAAGCAGTTGCACTTATTGTTAAAAGATAAAGCTTTTAAATGTTTGGAAAAAGAAGCTGATTAATTAAAGTAGCTGGTGCGGGTCAGATGGACACTTTATTGTCAGATTGAGACTTAAAAAGGTTTTGATCTACAATATTAAGGATAAAAATCTTGATAGATCTGTTTTAAAAAAACTTTACCCAATAAAAAAACAATGTTCTCGTAAACTAACGAGGATTGCTTTGTTGAGGAGGTCGTATTGGAGTTTACAAAAGAACAATTGATGATTCAGAAAATGGCAAGAGAGTTTGCAAGAAAAGAGTTGGCAGAATTAGCAGCTCAAAGAGATATGGAACAGGAATATCCTGCTTCCAGTCTTAAAAAAATGGGCGAGCTCGGGCTTTTGGGAATGCTTGTTCCTGAAGAGTATGAAGGTACAAATCTAGGAACAGTTGCATACTCCCTTGCTCTTACTGAAATTGCATATTCCTGTGCTTCAACTGCTGTCATCATGAGTGTACACGATTCAATTGTTTGTGGAAGCTTGCTTCGCTTCGGGACTGAAGAACAAAAACAAAAATACCTTATTCCTCTTGCAAAAGGAGAAATAATTGGATCTTTTGCTTTATCAGAGCCGGAAGCCGGGTCTGATCCTGCTGGAATGACAGCAACTGCAGAAGAAGACGGTGATTTTTATCTTTTAAACGGAACAAAGCGCTGGATAACAGGAGGGTCAACCTCTGATCTTTTTATTGTTCTTGCAAAGACAGATCCTGATCAAGGCCACAAGGGAATTACAGCCTTTCTTGTAACACCAGATATGCCTGGTTTCGGTGTTGGAAGAAAAGAAGATAAAATGGGATTAAAGGCATCAGATACCACAGACCTTCTTCTGGATAATTGCAAAGTTCCAAAAGACCATGTTTTAGGAGAAATTGGCCAGGGGTTTATCTTAGCCATGTCAGGACTTGATGATGGAAGAATCGGTATAGCATCCCAGTCACTTGGTGTTGGTATGGCTGCTTTGGATCTTGCTGTAAAATATGCAAAGGGGCGCGTACAGTTTGGAAAGCCCATTTCTAAAAACCAGGGACTTCGCTGGATGATTGCTGACATGGCAACAGAGGTTGAGGCAGCAAGGCTTCTTGTTTTAAATGCGGCTCAATTAAAAGATAATAAAAAACCCTGCAGTAAGGAAGCTGCTATGGCTAAGCTTTATGCCTCTGAAATGGCAAACAAAGTTTCAGGCCAGGCTCTGCAAATTCATGGAGGATATGGCTATACTAAAGAGTTTGAAATCGAGCGTCTTTATCGTGATTGCAGGGTATTTACAATTTATGAGGGTACTTCACAAGTTCAAAAAATAGTAATCTCAAATGAAGTTATAGGTGACAAAAAACGTAAGAAAAAATAGCTCTTTTTTCACCATAAATTATGAGGTAAATCATGGCAAAAAAAACTAAAAGACTGGGTCTAAAAGAAGCAGTAAGTTTGATTAAAGATGGAGATATGATCACCTTTAGCGGGTTTACCATCTGGAGAAGACCTATGGCTGCAGTTTATGAAATGATAAGGCAGAAAAAAAAGAATCTTCATCTTGTGGAAGTTAACGGTGGAACCCACAGTGATGTTCTTATCGGAGCAGGCTGTGTAGATATTTGGGAATCGTGCTGGATAGGTCATGAACTTTACGGAAAAATTGGTGCTAACCTTGCACGTAAAGCAGAAGAGGGCAAAATTATTATTGAGGATTACAGCCATGTGCAGATGGTGTACAGATTGGCTGCCGGTTCAATGGGGATCCCTTATATTCCCACCTATGCAAGTATGGGTACAGATATGCTGAACCCAAAGTACGATCATCTTAAATTAAAAGGTTTAAGAGATGGTTCCAACCCCAAAATTCCTATGAAAAAATATGAGGTTGTAAAAGATAATTTTTATGAAAGTGAGCTTTTGCATATTCCAGCCGCAAATCCAGACTGGTGCATAGCACATGTTCAGACAGCAGGTGAAGGGGGTACAGTTAGGGTTGATGGGCAGGTTTATTCAGATGAAGAGGCAATTAAAGCCGCTGACAATGTAATTGTAATAGCAGAACAGGTTGTAACTGAAGAATATATAAGGCGTGAACCTTCACGAAACTTAGTAGCTTCTCACCAGGTAGGTTACCTTGTCGAACTTCCCTGGGCAGGGCATCCCACAGGCTGTTTTGGGCTATATGAGGCAGATGGAGAATTTATTAAAAATTACTATTCAGCCACAAAAACCCAGGAAGGTTTTGATAAATGGGCAGATGAGTGGATTTTTGGAATAGAAGATCATCAAGCTTATCTTGAAAAAATTGGAATAACTAAGCTTGAGACCATAAAAGCTAACCCTGCATTTGGTTATTCAACCAGAATTAAAAGGGGGAAAAAATAATGGAAAAGAAAAGTTATGCAAAAAGTACCGATTTCAAACCCATAGACCTCTTATCAGTTGCTGCCGCAAGGGAAGTTAATGATGGTGATGTTGTTTTTGCAGGAACAGGACTTCCAATGCTTGCAATTATGCTTGCTCAAGAAACTACAGCTCCTAATGCAATTTGTATATATGAGGCAGGAAGTGTGGATGGAAGACCAATTTCTCTGCCCACATCAGTAGGAGATGCACGGTGTATTTATCAGGCTGCAATAGCTTCTGGCCTTTTTGATGTTTTTAATCAGCTTCAGAGAGGAGTTGTTGACCTTGCATTTCTTGGAGGAGCAGAGGTTGATAAGTATGGAAATGTAAACACAACAGGGGTGGGAGTTTATGGTATCGTGCCTGAAAAAAGGCTTACTGGGTCAGGCGGAAATTCAGATATAAACGGGCTTGCCAGAAAAACAGTTTTTATCATGGTTCAGGAAAAAAGAAGGTTTAAGGAAAATGTTGATTTTATTACTTCTCCTGGATGGAAAATTCCAAAATGGCCTTCAGGTGAAATAGTTGACAAAAAAGAAGTATACAATAAGGCTTTTAGAGGAGGTCCTTTAGCAGTTATAACTAATATGGCTGTATTCAGGTTTGATGAAGAAGGAGTTATGTATCTTGATACAGTTCATCCGGGTTTTACTGTTGAAGATATTAAAGAAAACTGCGGGTTTGATATAAATGTATCACGATTCAGCGGTGAAACTCCTCCGCCTACCTATGAAGAACTGGATCTCCTATATAAGAAAATTGATCCTGAAGGTATCTTTTTGTAAAACTTTATTTAAAGGAGTTTAAATTGAAGTTTGAAAATATTCTTTATAGTGAAAAAGGTAAAGTAGCATTTATTACCTTTAATAGGCCCAAGGCTCTTAATGCACTTAACAATGCTCTTTTAAAAGAGTTGAAAGTTGCTCTTGATACTCTTGATAATAATGAAAACATTCGGGTTCTTGTTCTTTCAGGTTCCGGTGAAAAAGCTTTTGTTGCCGGTGCCGATATTTCAGAACTTCAGTCAATGGATCCTGAACAGGGAAGGAAGTTTGCTGATCTTGGGCAAAGTGTGATGGATAAAATCGGGGCACTTAAAATTCCTGTAATTGCAGCTGTAAAAGGTTTTGCACTTGGAGGCGGAAGCGAGATGGCATTGTCATGCGATTTTATTTATGCTGCAGACAATGCTGTGTTTGGTCTTCCTGAAGTTACCCTTGGACTTATTCCCGGATTTGGCGGAACTCAAAGACTTCCAAGGCTAATTGGCAAAAATAGAGCAAAAGAATTTATTTTGACAGCAAAAAGAATAAAAGCAGAAGAAGCTCTTGAGCTTGGGCTTGTAAATAAGGTCTGCAGCCTTGAAGAGCTTGACTCTTCTGTGGAAAAAACAGCTGATAAAATAGCTTCCCTTGGAAAATGGACATTAAGTGCTGTTAAGGAAGCCGTGGATAAGGGAATGGATGTTGATCTTAAGTCCGGATGTTTAATAGAAAAAAATGTTTTCTCCCTTTGCTTTGCAACCAAGGATGCTAAAGAAGGGACAACAGCTTTTTTAGAAAAGCGTCCACCAAAATTTGAATAGTTTTTTATTGTTTTTATTAATTGCTCAGGTTTCATCTTTATACTCTCCTAAATTAAATACAATCCTCCGTTGTTAATTCGGGGGATTGTATTTAAATTTTACTGACAAAAAATTTACCAAGATGGTTGTTTGTTGCAAAGGCCAGCTTTGGAATCCAGGGGGCAAGAAAAGCCATTGGATTTTATGTTTAGCGTTTGTTTCTGCGGTTTGACCTTTTTTTCTTCCGGTTTTTTTCCCATTCTTCATTGGCTCTTATTATATCTTGAACATCATCGTGACTTTCGGAAACTTCCACAGTAAAAGAATAATCGTTTTTGCTGACCTCTATTTTTTCTATGGGCTTGGTAAGGAACCCTTCAATTTCTGCAAGCATTTCTTTTTCTTCCGTACTGCAAAAAGACAGGGCTGAACCTTTTGAGCGACCACGACCAGTTCTTCCTACCCTGTGAACATAAACCTCTTTTTTATCAGGCAGGTCATAGTTAATAACATAATCCACATTTGGAATATCAATTCCCCTGGCCGAGACATCTGTTGCAATAAGGATATTTTTGGAACCGCTTTTAAATGCTTCCATCACAGCCAGTCGTTCGGACTGCTCTTTTTTTCCATGAATAGTCAAAGGGAAAATACCCGCCCGTTCCAATGCCTTGGCTACTCGTTCGGCTCTGACCATGGTTCTTACAAAGACCATGATTTTAGCATTTTCATGGTCACGGATAAAACTGCGAAGAAAAAAACGTTTATCATCCATTTCCACATCCAGCACATAATGGGAAACGTTTTTGGATACTGGATCATTTGGTGAAATTTGTATTCTTATAGCATTTGACTTCACCTGGGAAAAGGCCAGTTTTTTTATTTCTTTATTTATGGTGGCTGAGAAAAATAATGTTTGATGACGTTGCTTTAAATGTCGTTTAATTGATTGAATATCTTCAATAAAACCTTGGTCCAGCATTTGATCAGCCTCATCCAAAACAAGAATCCGCACATGATTGACATCAATAGCTTTTTGGCTGATCAGATCAAACATTCTGCCCGGAGTGGCAATGAGAATATCTACACCAGTTTTTAATTTGTTGATTTGACTTTCCTGTTCCACTCCTCCGTAAACTGCAAGGGGAACCACCTTGGTTTTACGGCATAGAGATGAAAAAACTCCGTGGATTTGAGCTGCCAGTTCCCGGGTCGGTACCATGACAATGGCGTGGATTCCCTTGGACTTGCGTGCATTTTTGGCCTTGATTATCCTATGGATCACAGGCAGGGCAAAGGCCACAGTTTTTCCTGTTCCTGTCTGGGCAATGGCCAGTACATCTTCATCTTTTAAAATGGAGGGAATTGCCTTATATTGAATATCTGTAGGGCGTTTCAAACCCTGATCAGCCAGGTTGTTTTTTAAATTGTCGTCAATTAAATAATTTTCGAATTTCATGAATTATCTTCCATATTATGTGATTAAATAAAAATCTGCCTATCTATTGATTGAGATCAGGTCAACCCCTTGATTTCCAAGTCCAATGTTTGAAAGGGCTATCCTGCTTTTTTTGTTTGACCCTTTCTTAATTAACATAATTATGAGTAAAATGTCTCAAAATTAGCTCTTTTGTTCCTGCTCCAAAGTTTTGGCTTTGGAGATTTGTTTTTTTATAACTATATTGATAATGGATAAAAAATGTTTTTAGGAAAACCCTGGAAGCGGGCAAAAAGACCCTGCCCTTCGGAGGTTAACTTGTACTACCGTTGTTGCCATTGGTTAGTGTTTTATGTTAAACAAATAGTTTAACATAAGATCAGGCAATGGGACTTCAACCCCATAAGATTACATCCATAGCGGGCACACGAGTTGCTGAAAGATATTTTGCCAGTTGTCAGGACTTTGTGTGACAAAAGAAGATATAAACTTGCTTCGACAGTGAGGGAGATCTTTTTTGGTTGCTTTTTTAATCTTAGCGTAAAATAAGGCCTCAATCCTGTATTACCACTATTTAGAAAGGAAATATTTCATGTCCCTATATTTTAGATATTTTTATCCCATTTTTTTGGCTGTTGCATTTGCACTTACAGCCTGCACAAGTTCTATGAATACTGGTGCAAAGGGCAACTCGGTATTCACAGACGCTGATCTTCTTGACAGGACTTTTCAGATCCAGGACGTGGCAGGCCGCGGGGTGATTGACAGTTCGAATATTACATTGATTTTTGGTCAGAATGGACAGTTCAGCGGCAGTATGGGTTGCAATATAGTGTTTGGATCCTATAAGCGTTCTGGCTCAAAACTTGAGTTTGGTGCTCTTGGAGCTACCAAAAAAATGTGTGCTCCTGCACTCATGAACCAAGAACAGGCCATTCTGGATGTTTTGTCCCAGGTTACTTGGATTGAACAGGATAAAGATGGTGCTTTGATAGTTGGGACAGCTGATGGTCGCAGTCTGTGCGGGTTCGAGTTAACACAATCTGCAACAGACACCTATTTGTGTGACAACGGTGTCAGAGTTCAGGTTGAGTATCCAACCCAGAACACAGCACGAATTGTTTATAATGGTCAGACCATCAATATGACGATTGCAGAGTCGGCAAGTGGAGCACGCTACACTGGTGACGGCTGGGAATGGTGGAGCAAAGGCGGTGTTAAAGCCTACCTTGCACCTTTAGCTGCTGATGAAACCATAGCATCGGATAAAGGGATAACCTGCAGGAAATTGTAGTTTTTAGCTTGTTTTAAAGCTCTTGCTTTTTCTGCTCCTTTCAAAGCTCCTGCTTTGCCCATTATCCACATCTTTTATTCGAGGCTTGTACTTATTCGGGGCTCGTACTTATTCGAGGCTCGTTCCCAAGCTCCATCTTGGGAGCGTAAGCATTTGAAATAATAGAGTTTATTTGAGCAGAGTCATAAGGTAAGCTAATTAGCTAGCAAGCTCTTTTATCTGAGACGTGGATTCCCAAGCAAGAGCTTTGGAATGCAAACAGTAAATTCCCGGCCCTATACTTTTGAGGTTGACATAATAGCTTCATAGTTTCTACCCCCATAGAATATATTTAATATCCTAACCACTTGCTAGTCTTCATCAACGATAAAAGCCGCAATGGTTTTTTTATTGAGAGGATGGATTCTTAACTTTTCCATTAAATCGTTGCTTTCTTGCCCTCTTAGCGGTGCCGTTTCTAACTTTTGACATTGGAGTTTAAGCTTTTGAATGAATGCCCAGGCTCTTTCAGGAAAGCCGCTTTGTTTTGAAATATATTTATAGATATGTTCCAGATCTTTGATTGCATCCGGCATCAAATAAACTTTATATATTATCATTAGAATTTTGTTTTTGTGTTTTGTTGGTGGAGTTCTTCGATTGTTTTAAAAGCTGTATTAAGGGGAACCGTTTCTCCGCTATGTTCTGAATGTGTTAAGCGTTCACGGATTGAAGAAATTCTTGCTTCGTGTTCTTCTTCTCTTTTTTGCCACAATTTCATGGCGTCCCTTATTAGTTCACTTGTTGACCCATAGGAACCTGAGCGAACCTCTTTTTTGATAGAGGCTAACATATCTTGTGGTAAGGTGATTCTGATTTTTTCAGCTTTTTCTTGTTGCATTTATGATTCTCCTTAAAGCTATGATTTAATTATATTTTTTTAAAAAGAGAGGGTCAATATGCAAAAAAACGGGTCAGGTCTTTGCTTGGCTTTATTGGTGACAAGAGGGTAAAAATTAATGTTGGAAGGTCTGTTTTTTATCGTTCCAAAGCTTTTTGCTTTGGAATCTTTTTTTCCTGATTGAGCAATCAATGAAGTACGCATCATAAGCGTATAATGCTTTTACATTTTGGGAAGTCAGGGCAGCCCCAAAATTTTGTTCCGGTATTTTGTCCTTTTTTAGCTTCTCTTAAAATCATAGGACTTCCACATTTTGGACAAATGTGCGTTTTGTTGTTTTGTTTTTCTGCGATTATACTTTTAACATGTTTAACATGCTCACGATGTGTTTTAAAAGAAGGAGAAAGTCTTCCTTGTTCAATTGCCGCAATTACAGATTTCAATTCGTCTTTTGTAAAAACAATTTCTTATCCAGGTATTAATGTTAGAAGTTAACAAATCGTTTCCAATAAGGATATTGGGAAGGGGTAAAAGAATGCAAAAAAGGTGATAAAATGGGAAAAAGAAAGCTGTTTATCGGAATTGATAAAGGATATAATTGGCAGGTTTTCGACGAGAAATACAGGGATGTAGAACGTGAGGATTTACCTGGTTGCCCTGATGAGCTGATGGGGCTTTTTGTGTCTTTATCTATTCAATAAAATAAAGTTGTATAGGCATTTGGTATTTATAGGAAAGATCTTGAAGACATGGAACCTTTCTTTGATAAATATGATTTTTTCGAAGAAGAGGTTGATTTTAAAGTTGGTTATTTTGAGGATGAATACAAACCTTTGGAAGAATTTACAGGGACTGTGGCTGATGGTTTCAGATTTATAATGAAAAAACTTGAGGGTTTTGAATAAAACAGGGTTTCCGGGATAATCTGGAATTGTAAGAATAGAATTAGGAAATGGAAAAGCTCTTGCTTTGGAATGTTGTTTTTTATAAAATATTGATAATGATAAAAAAACGCTTCTAAGGTAGCCTTGGGAGCGGGCAACACAGAGATATAGCTTTTATTCAGAGTTAGTTTTTTTCTAAAAATTCAAAATACAAGGATTAGTGCTCATGGTTAAAATCCCTTATAAAGTAAAATTTCTTTTTTGTATTATTATTCTTGTAATTGCTGTTTTTGTTTCATACCAGGTTTTTAGTTCAGATATTCCTGCTACTGATAAAGTTGATAAATTGTTTTTTCTGGGTATTTTTTTCTTTGTGCTGAATCTTATTTTTTTAAAGTTGAATTATAGTAAACAGAGGCTTATTTTTTATCTTGAAGGTTCTCTTGATGCACTTGAGTTCCCTGTTACAACAACTGATCTTAAAATGAAATGGGTCTTTGTAAATAAAGTTACTGAATCTCTTTTGGCTCAGCAGAATCTGGATAAAAAAAGTGCTATAGGAAAACATTGTTCAAATTGGAAGTCGGATATATGTGAAACTGAAAACTGCGGTGTTAAGTGCCTTAGAAGCGGTAAGCTGAGAACTTTTTATAATCAGGAATATGATAATGGTCCAAGTACATATATGCAGGTTGATACTCATTATATAATAGATGACTGGGGGAAAAAAATAGGCCATGTTGAGCTTGTTACTGATATTGAATTCCAGAAGCAACTATCAGAAACAGCTAAAATTTTAAGACCTTCGTCTGAAAAATTACTTGAGCTTTCATCTCAGCTTGCAGGAAGTTCTGAAGATACATCAGATAAATCTAAATCTGTTGCAGCTGCATCAGAAGAGATGAGTTTAAATATGGATTCAATGTCCAATGCAATGAAAGATACAACCGAAAATTCCAGTCAGGTTGCAAGTGCAGTTGAAGAAATGAATGCAACCATTAATGAAATTGCAAAAAATTCTGAGAATGCAAGAGAAATGACAAGCCGTGCCGTGCATCAGAGTGAAAATGCTTCAAGACAGGTAAGTGAACTTGGAGAGTCAGCCCAGAAGATTGAAATGGTAACAGAGGTTATCGCTGAAATTTCAGAGCAGACAAACCTTTTAGCACTTAACGCGACAATAGAGGCTGCAAGAGCAGGAGAGGCAGGCAAGGGGTTTGCCGTAGTTGCTGTAGAGATTAAAGAGCTTGCAAAACAAACATCTGATGCAACGGAAGAAATACGGCAAAGGGTTGAAGGCATTCAATCCTCTACAAAGGGGACTGTTTTAGAGATTGCAAATATTTCAGTGATTATAAACGAAATAAATGAAATTGTTTCTTCAATTGCATCTGCTGTTGAAGAACAGGCTGTAACAAGCCAGGAGATGGCAAGGAATGTTTTGACTGTTTCATCAAGGGTTTCCGAAGTGGATGACGGGATAACACAGAGCTCAGAAGTATCTTCTCAAATAGCTCAGGATATGTCTGTAGTAAACCAGTCAGCGTTCGAGATTTCTCAAAACAGCCTTGAACTTAAGAATAATGCAGAAGAGCTTTCATCTCTTGCAAAAAGACTATCTTCAATGGTATTAAGTTCTTAGGGTTGTTAGCTTGCAGTTGTAAAGCCATAGATTGTTTGTTTTTGAGTGCATGAAGAATTCCTCACCCCGGTTAAACTTATAAGTGCTAAGCTGGGGTGAGTTTTTTTCTGCTCCTTCCAAAGCTCCTGCTTTGAAATGTTGTTTTTTATAAAATATTGATAATGATTAAAGAATACTGCCAAAAAGACTTTGGAAGTGAGTAATAAATATGAGAATAACTGCTGAGAATGAGGAAATTTGATGGATAAAAAAGGAGGAACCCCTTGAGTCTATTTCAAACTGACCAAACTCAATGTTATGACGCCAAAGGGCAAATCATTCCCTGCACTGGAACCGGCCAGGATGGAGATACCCGGAAAGGGAAAGTGTGGCCAAAACCCCGTTTTATTGAAGACGAAGAAATTGTCACAGACCGGTTGACCAACCTTATCTGGGCAAGGAATGCAGGATTGAGTGATTTTCCACTTTCCTGGTCTGAGGCGTTTGATTTTGTAAAGCAGATGAATGCAGCTGGTCAATATGGATTGAACCAATGGAGACTTCCCAGCCGATCTGAATTGTTCAGTCTGGTAAGTAATGACCGGATTAATCCGGCCATTGTCCAGTCTGATCTGTTTTTCAATTTATTTAATGGATACTATTGGACTGCAACACCCTGTGCAAGATATCCTGAACAAGCCTGGTATGTCCATATGGGCGGAGGGAGAGTTGTAAAGGGCATGATTCATGGATTTTATATGGTCTGGCCCGTCCATGACAGCAGTTTTAAAAACAATAAATCTGGTAAAAGCAGAATTTTACCCCAAAATCGATTTGTCCTGTCAGAAGGTATGGTCGTGGACCAGGCCACAGGCTTATCTTGGCTGCAGAATGCCAATATTCTGGAAAAGGAAGTTACCTGGTCAGAGGCGTTGATCGGAATTGAAGAAATCAATCAAGCAAAAAAAGCAGGTTATCAAGACTGGCGGCTGCCCAATATCCGAGAACTGGAAAGTCTTGTCGATATAAACACCCATTCTCCGGCTATTTTCGGAAAGCATTACTTTAAATCAGTCCGCCCTTTTTACTGGTCTTCAACAACTAGTTCTTATCAACCTGCCTATGCTTGGACATTATATACACAAGACGGCAACATCGGCGTCGGATACAAGTTGCATCCTGAATTTTATGTCTGGCCGGTCAGAGGAGAATAATGCTGTTTTTAACTTTTGAGATTGGAGTCTAAGCTTTTCAATGAATGGCCAGGCTTTTTCAAGAAAGTCGCTTTGTTGGAAACTATCAAAAACAGATGTCTTACACATTCAACAAAGGTCATAAAATGGGAAAAAGAACGCTTTTTATCGGGATTGATCAAAAATATAAATGGGAAATTATTGAAGAAAAATATGTAGGGGTAAGTGCTGATAAGCCGGCAGGGGATTGTCCTGATGATCTTCTTGGTTTTTTTGGTGATTTGATGATTGATAAAAACAAGCTGATTTATGCATTATCACTTGATAAAAAATATCTGGACAGGCCTGAAATCTTTAAAAAACATAGTTTTTATAATGAGCAGGTAAATTTTAAAGTTGGTTTTTTTAAAGATAATTATAAAGTTTCAGAAGAGTTTTCCGGAACTGTGGCTGACGGGTTTAAGTATATTTTAGACAGGTTTATCGAATAATAAATAGAAATCTGCTCGTTCAAATCTTTACAGGCTTATTGATCAAATATCGTCATCTCATGAGCTTATAATTATTATAGGCAAAAGAGGAAACGCAGTTCTTCTTTTTGAAGGACTTGAAATCAATTCAAGAGACCATGTTTCTTTTAAATATCCCAGGTATGGGTGAATCTATTAGAGAGGGCCTTGCAGTGCCAATTGCAAAAAGGAACTTGACTGGTTAAAAATATGAAACACTCAATCCAGGTATGAATGTTAGAAGCTAATAAAACGTTCCCAATGAAAACATTGGGAACGGGTAAGAGTCAGTTCAATCAAATTTCTTCTTTAATTTTTACAATTGTTCTTCCTTTGTTTTTACCTTTAAGCATCAAATCTATTTTTTCACTTAGAAGCTCAAGGGAAATTTCAGATACAAATTTATTAATTTCAGGATTGTTCCATTTTTCAGCAATTTTATCCCAGATTTTTTTTCTCAAATCCATTGGGCATTGCTGGGAATCAATTCCTAGAAGGGAAACTCCCCTTAGAATAAAAGGGTATACATTAAGCGGCAGATCATGGGAGGCTGCATTTCCGCAGCAGGTTACCGCTCCGTGTTGTTTTGTGGACTTTATTGCATTGGCAAGAATATTTCCGCCCACAGTATCAATGCATCCAGCCCAGCGTTCTTTTAAAAGAGGGACATTTCCGGCTGAAGCTTCTTCAATACTTATTACAGATTTTGCTCCCAGACTTAAAAGATAATCGGATTCATCGTTTAACCCGTTTACAGCACAAACAGAATAACCTTCCTGACTTAAAATTGAAACTGCTATGCTTCCCACCCCTCCTGTTGCCCCGGTGACAAGGATTTCTCCTGAATCAGGAGTAATTCCGGAGTTTATAAGCTTATATATTGACAATCCTGCTGTAAAACCAGCAGTTCCAAACATCATGCTTTGCTTTAAGCTTAGTTTTTCCGGAAGAGGAACAACCCAGGAGTCAGGAACTCTTATAAATTCAGAAAATCCTCCTGAAGTATTCATTCCCAAGTCATAGCTTGTAACTATAACTTTATCCCCTGGTTTAAATAAATCACTTTGGCTTTTTTCAACAATTCCAGCTGCATCAATTCCCGGAGTGTGGGGGTATTTTCTTGTAACCCCTTTGTTTCCCATGGCGGACAGGGCATCCTTATAATTAAGGGATGAATAATAAACCCTTATAAGGACATTCCCAGAAGGTAGTTCTTCAGTTTTACGCTCTTTGATTTCACGGTGAAAAACTCCTTTTTCAATCTCGTTTACAACCAGAGCTTTAAATTTTGCTTCTGTCATTTTTCCTCCTTCTTTTGAATTTGGGATAAAAGGCCTTTTAAAGATGCAATTGTATAATCAAGATTTTTTTGGATTTATCAGCTAAAAACATTACACAAGCACCAAAAAGACCTTAAAAAAACTATTTCAGTAACCTGATTGATGTTTACATTTTCAACCAGACTACCTTTGTTTTTTTCTTAATTTGCTGAATTTTATTTGAAATTTATTGTTTTTTGCTCCTTTGGAACCATTTTTGGTTTATGAAGAGAGGTTGATCAGGATAAAATCAGAAGGTTGCCAGGCTTTGATAGTCAAGGATTCTTCCAGTTCAATCCTTGCCTGATCTTTAGCATTCAAGATTTCATCATTTATTGAGATTTGCCCCTTGGTAAGATAAACAAAAATTTTTCGTCCAGCTGTATTTTCATGTTTTACTTCTTTGTCTAGGTCTAAAGAGCAGCGGTAAATTGTTGAATCAGTATGAAAAGAAACTGTTTCTTCTATGTTTTGTCCTGAAGCCAAAGGCAAAAGTTTGTTTTTCCATTTGGATGATTCAAAGTTTTTTTGATCATAGGTTGGCTTAAGTTCAGATTTGTCAGGCAGTATCCATATTTGATAAAAGTGCACCGGCTTTTTGGCTAGATTGAATTCAGAGTGGGTAATTCCTGTTCCTGCCGACATTCGCTGGACATCTCCTGATTTTATAACGGTTTTATTACCCATGCTGTCTTCGTGGGTCATTTCACCATCTAAAACAATGGTGATAATTTCCATTTCTTCATGCGGATGGGTTGGAAAGCCTTTTCCAGGCTCAACAATATCATCATTAAACACCCGCAAAGCTCCAAACCGAACATTATTTGGATCATAGTAGTTAGAAAAAGAAAACAACCAATAAGTTTTGAGCCACCCAAAATTTGAAAAATGACGATTATCAGCTTTAATAATTTTTATCATGCTTATCTCCTTTTCAAGGGAATTAATATTAGTATAGAGGAAAAACTCTGATTTATCACCTTTATTTGTTTAATATGAAAACTTATCTTGCAAAGCTTCACATCTCATTTGAAAAAGTATTTCTCCTGATTTTTTACCAAGCTCTTTTTTTTCTTCAGGAAGCTTGATTTTTAAAATTTTTTCAAGATCTTTTTCAGCCTGATCAAAATAATCTATTCCTTTATCTGCATTTGTTATAATAAAAACTTCTCTTAAAAATCCTTTATTGTAGAGCTCCATTAAAAGCTTTACTCTTGTTGAAGGTTTTAACTCATTGTAAACACCAGTTTTCATATGGTATTTTGCTGAAGTTATTCCTGCTTTTATAAATTTTGAAGGAAGTTTTAATCTTTTTCCAATGTTATTTGCAAGCCTGGCTCCTGTTTTTTCATGGCCATAATGGGAGGGAAGAATCTCTTTTGGGGTTTTTATTTTACCAAGATCATGACAAAATGCCATCCACACAAGAAGGCTTGATCCATAAACTTTTTGCATACAGTCCAGAGTATGGTCAAATACTGTATTTTTTCCGTGAAATTTTTCAGGCCCTGCAGGGATTTTATCTGCATTTTCAAATTCTTTAAACCAGGGGCTTAAATTGCCTGTATCATTTAAAAGACTAATGAAATTTTCCGGTCTTTTAGCTTCAAATGCTTTTCTTAATTCATTTCCCACTCTTTCGGCCGAAATATTTTTTGTAAGTCCTTTTTCTTTGGTGAGTTTCATTGCATTAATAAGCTCTTCAGACACTTTAAAATCAGGAAATACAGCAGAAAACCTTGCGGCTCTAAAAACTCTTAAAGGATCATCAAAAAAGTTTTTTATTGAAACAGGGCGTAAAATTTTTTCTTCAATATCTTTTAAAGCTTTTGGGTGAGAAATGATTTTATCTTCTTCAGATTTTGCAATTGCATTAATTGTAAGATCTCTTGATTCAAGGTCTTTTTCAATGCTTTCAAATTCAGAAATTGTATATTCATTGCCCTTAGAAATATAAACAGGCTTTTTTTTTCCTATTTTTTTAATATCTGGAAGTTTTTCCAAAAGTTGTTTTTCATCAGCTTCAAATATAACATAATCAGAATCATAACTTTTTATTCCAAGAAGCTGATCTCTTATTTTTCCGCCTACTTTATAAATTTTCATTGGCTGGGTTACCTGCCTTTTTGTAAAATTAAAAATTATTTTCTTAAATATAACACAAAAATTAAGCTTGTTTGTTTAATTTTATAAACTTTTCTATGGTAGTTAACGGCGACTGAATGTATAATTTAAAAGTTGTAATCAGATATTATTATGCTATATTTAGCTGATTTTTTTTAAATAACCTCAAAGGGGGCTTTTTATGAAAGCAGTTCTTGCCCTGGAAGACGGGACTATATTTCCGTGCAAGAGTTTTACCGGGCCCGGAGAATCGGGCGGGGAGCTTGTTTTTAATACAGGTATGACCGGTTATCAGGAGGTTTTGACAAATCCTTCCTATAGCGGTCAAATGGTGGTAATGACCTATCCTCTTATCGGCAGTTACGGGGTTAATGATGAGGATGTGGAATCAGATAAAATTCAGGTTTCATCTTTTATTGTTAAAGAATATCAAAATTACCCCAGCAATTACAGATCAACCAAAAGCCTTTCGGCTTATCTTCAGTCAGAAAATATTTTAGGGATCCATGATTTAGACACAAGAGGACTTGTTGTTCATTTAAGGGAAAGCGGAACCATGCGTGGTTTTATTTCCACTTATGAAACAGATTGCCCGCAAAATCTTGTTGAAAAAGCTAAAAGTTTCCCTTTAATAGAAGGCAGGGATCTTGTAAAAAATCTTACAACAACAAAACCTTATTTTTGGGATAATAAGGGTAAAACATTTCTTGATAACCTGGATTCAGGCGACAAAGTTTGGAAGTCAAAAGGAAAAAATAAAATCTGTGTTTTTGATTTTGGAGTAAGTTTCAGTGTTTTAAACCTTTTGGATTTAAATGATTTTGAAGTTCTTGTTGTTCCGGCATTTACAAGTTCTTATGAAGTCAAAAACCTTGATCCTGACGGAGTTTTTCTTTCAAACGGGCCAGGAGATCCAAAGCCTTTAGATTATGCAGTTGAAACAATTAAAAATATTTTAGGGTTTAAGCCGATTTTTGGAATTTGTCTTGGAACCGGACTTGCCGGGCTTGCTGTGGGTGGAAACACTTTTAAGCTGAAACATGGGCATAGAGGGCCAAATAATCCAGTAAAAAAAGAAGACGGAAGTATAGAATCAAGAGCACAAAATCACGGATTTGCAATTGAAACTGAAAGTATTGATCAAGGTAAAGTTAAGATTACTCACCTGAATCTAAATGATGATACAATTGAAGGTTTCAAACACAAAGAATTTTCTCTAATCTGCGTTCAACACCTTCCTGAAGCTTCTCCAGGCCTTGAGAACTCGTCGGGTTTTTTTTCAGATTTAAAAAAAATGATAAATGATTTTAAAACTAAAGAACAATAAAAGGAAGATTTAAGGGTTATGCCCAAAAGAACAGATATTAAAAAAATTTTGATAATAGGAGCAGGTCCCATTGTCATAGGACAGGCTTGTGAATTTGACTATTCCGGCACCCAGGCATGCAAAGCATTAAGAGAAGAAGGATATGAAGTTATTCTTGTAAACAGTAATCCTGCAACAATAATGACTGATCCTGAGATGGCCGATAAAACCTATATTGAACCAGTTAATTCAGATATTTTAGAAAAAATTATTGAAAAAGAAAGACCTGATGCAATCCTTCCCACCATAGGTGGACAAACAGGTCTTAATGTGGCTGTTGAAGCTGCCAAAAAAGGTATTTTGAAAAAATACAATGTTGAAATGATAGGTGTGTCTGTTGAGGCAATAGAAAAAGCTGAAGACAGGGAGCAATTCAGGGAAGCCATGGATAAAATCGGGTTAAGGGTTCCCAAAAGCGGGTTTGCCCAATCAATGGATGAAGCAAGGCAAATTGCCGACTCAATTGGTTTTCCTCTTATAATAAGACCAAGTTACACCCTTGGAGGTACAGGCGGAGGAGTTGCCTACAACCGGGAAGAGCTTGAAGCTGTTGCAAAGTCAGGCCTTGATGCCAGTATGATTGATCAGATAATGATTGAAGAGTCTGTGCTTGGATGGAAAGAATACGAAATTGAGGTTGTAAGGGACAGAAAAGACAATGTTGTAATTATTTGCTCAATTGAAAATATTGATGCAATGGGAGTTCATACAGGAGACAGTATAACTGTTGCTCCTGCCCAGACATTGACTGATAAGGAATATAAAGCATTAAGAGATGCCTCCATTGCCATTATAAGGGAAATCGGTGTTGAAACCGGAGGCTCAAATGTTCAGTTTGCTATAAACCCCAAAAACGGAGATATGATAGTTGTTGAAATGAATCCAAGGGTTTCCAGAAGTTCTGCCCTTGCTTCAAAAGCAACTGGTTATCCCATAGCAAAAATTGCAGCAAAACTTGCAATAGGGTATTCACTGGATGAGCTTAAAAACGATATAACAGGCCAGACAATGGCATCTTTTGAGCCTTCAATAGATTATGTTGTTTTAAAAATCCCAAGATGGACATTTGAAAAGTTTCCTGAAACAAAAGACGTTTTAACAACCACAATGAAATCGGTTGGTGAAACAATGTCAATTGGAAGAACTTTTAAAGAGTCTCTTCAAAAAGCCTTGAGATCCCTTGAAACAGGAAGAGCCGGACTTGGTTGTGATGGAAAAGATATTGAGCTTCCTGAAACAGAAGAACTCATGTACAAGCTTGTGACTCCAAATTCCCAAAGGCTTTTTTATTTAAGATATGCCCTTAAAAAAGGAATGACCATTGAAGAGATATCCAAGGCAACTTCAATTGATCCCTGGTTTCTTAATCAGATAAAACAAATTGTTGATTTTGAAGAAGTTATAAAAAAAGCAGGCTCAAACATAGACAAAGAGCTTTTTTATCAAGCTAAAAAAATGGGATTTTCAGATATTCAGCTTTCAAATCTTTTAGATAAAAAAATTGAAGAAATTGAAGAGTTTAGAGATAAAAATAAAATATTTCCTGTTTATAAGCTTGTTGATACCTGCTCTGGAGAATTTCCAGCCTTAACTCCATATTTTTATTCAACCTATGAGCAAATTGATGAATCAAGAATAAATGATTGTAAAAAGGTAATGATTCTTGGGGGCGGTCCAAATCGAATAGGCCAGGGTATAGAGTTTGATTACTGCTGTGTTCACGCTTCTTTTGCTTTAAAAGAAGAAGGGGTTGAATCAATAATGGTGAATTCAAACCCTGAAACAGTAAGCACAGACTATGATATTTCAGATAAACTTTATTTTGAACCTCTTACAAAAGAGGATGTTCTTCATATAGTAAAAGCTGAAAATCCCGACGGAGTAATTGTTCAGTTCGGGGGGCAGACTCCTCTTAATCTAGCACTTCAGCTTGAAAAGGCAGGAGTGAAAATAATTGGAACAAGTCCTTCAAACATAAATAAGGCAGAAGACAGGGAAGAGTTCCAGTCAATGCTTAACAAGCTTGGATTAAGACAGCCTGAAAGCGGAATTGCCTTTTCAGAAACTGAAGCAATCACAGTAGCAGAAGAGCTTGGGTACCCTGTGCTTGTAAGGCCTTCCTATGTTCTTGGCGGAAGAGCCATGAAAATTGTTTATAATAGACAAGATCTTAAAGAGTTTTCAAAATATGGATTTGCAGTTTCAGAAGGTCATCCTGTTTTAATAGATAAATTTTTGCAAGGAGCCATTGAAATTGATGTTGATGCCCTTTCAGACGGGAAAAAAACAATAATTGGCGGAATTATGCAGCATATTGAAGAAGCAGGGATTCATTCAGGTGACAGTGCCTGTGTTATTCCTCCATACAGCCTTTCTGATGAAATAATTGAAGAAATAAGAACTGCAACAGGTTCCATGGCAAAGGAGCTTGAGGTTATTGGTCTTATGAATGTTCAGTATGCAGTAAAAAACAATGAACTTTATATTATTGAAGTAAATCCAAGAGCTTCAAGAACAATTCCTTTTGTAAGCAAGGCAACCGGAGTTCCCCTGGCAAAAATGGCCACAAAAGTTATGCTGGGTAAAACCATAGACGAACTAGGACTTAAGGATTATCATGATCTTCCCCATTATGCTGTAAAAGAAGTTGTTCTTCCTTTTAATAAATTTCCTGAAGTTGATCTTGTTTTAGGTCCTGAAATGAAGTCTACAGGTGAAGTAATGGGAATAGACAAAGAGCTTGGAAATGCCATAGCAAAATCAATTTACGGGGCAGGGCAGAAACTTCCTGAATCGGGCAGGGTTTTTATAAGTGTAAGAAATGAAGACAAGGAAAAAGCTGCTGTAATTGCAAAGGATTTTATTGACCTTGGATTTGAAATTATGGCAACAAGGGGAACATCTGCTTTTTTTGAAGAGCAGGGGATAAAAAATACAATGGTAAGAAAAGTTTCTGTTGGAAGACCCCATGTTGTTGATGAAATAAAAAACAATTCAATTTCCCTTGTTTTTAATACACCCAGCGGAAGTTCAAGAACTGAAAAAGACGGATATAAGATAAGAAGAGCTGCCTTAAGTTTTGGAATTCCATACACCACTACAACAGAGGGCGCAGCAACCTATTGTCTTGCCGTAAAGGCTCTTAAACAAAATGAAATCAAAGTAAAACCAATTCAGGAGTATTATTAAATCTAATGTTTTGTTCAGAAAACAGACCAAGGGAAGCCTGCGGAATTTTTGGGATTTTAGATCACAAAGATGCGGCACAGCTCACATATTTTGGACTTTATGCCCTTCAGCACAGAGGTCAGGAAAGTGCTGGAATCAGTGTGCTTTCTGATGACAAAAAAATTCAATGCAAAAAAGGGATGGGTCTTGTTCCAGATGTTTTTTCAAAGGAAGATCTTGAAAGTTTAAAAGGAAATCTTGCCATAGGCCATGTAAGATATTCCACTGCTGGTAACTCAATGGTTGAAAATACCCAGCCTTTTCTTGTTCAACATAAAAATATGTCTTTTGCCCTTGTACACAATGGAAATCTTACCAATTCCCATATCCTGAAAAAAGAGCTTGAGGATGACGGCTCAATTTTTCAGACAACAATGGACAGTGAAATTGCCATCCATGTGTTTGTAAAAAATCTTAAAGGAAATAATCTTGAAACAGCTCTTGTAAAAACAGCTGAAAAACTTGAAGGAGCATTTTCCTTTATTGCCATGACAAGTAATGGAGAACTTATAGGAATAAAAGACCCCCATAGTTTCAGGCCTCTTTGTATTGGTAAATTAAATGGAAAATATGTTCTTTCTTCTGAAACCTGTGCCCTTGATCTTGTTCAGGCAGAGTTTTTACGAGAACTGGAACCAGGTGAAATTGTAATTATTAACAAAGACGGAATCAGAAGCATAAACAGCCCTAAGCCTGCTAAAAGAGCATTTTGCATTTTTGAGTATATTTATTTTGCAAGACCTGATTCAACTTTTTTCGGGAAAAATGTTTATGAGATGAGAAAATCACATGGAATTCAGCTTGCAAAGGAAGCTCCTGTTGATGCTGATATTGTAATGCCTTTTCCAGATTCAGGGGTTTATGCTGCCATAGGTTATTCTAAAGAATCAAAAATTCCTTTTGAAATGGGTATGATAAGAAACCACTATGTTGGAAGAACCTTTATTCAGCCTACCCAGGAAATGAGGGAATTTGGGGTGAGAATCAAACTTAACCCTGTTAAAGAGGTTTTAAAAAATAAAGAAATAATAATAGTTGAAGATTCAATAATAAGAGGCACAACTGCAAAAACAAGGGTGAAGGCTCTAAGGGATCTTGGAGTTAAAAAAATACACATGAGGATAAGCTGCCCTCCCCATAGATTCCCTTGTGTTTATGGAATAGATTTTTCAAGCAGGGGAGAACTTGTTGCAGCCAAAAAAACTGTGGATGAACTAAGAACTTATCTTGATCTTGACACTCTTCATTATTTAAGCCTTGAAGGACTTCTTGAATCAACAGGAATTTCACTTCCAGATCAAGGGTTTTGCAAGGCTTGTTTTGACGGAGAATATCCTGTTTCATTTTCTAAATGAATGTTTAAAAAGTTTTCATCTAGATGAATTTACCTGAATTATCTAAAAGGATATAGGTTCACTTAAATAACAAAATATGTAATCATGAGTTGTTGAAAATTTTAAAAAGTTTATATTATTAAAATAGATGTAAATTCAGGTAAAAGATGGCTTAGTAAAATTTGTGTAAAGGGATTTGCCGTGAAGGAAACAAAATATTTAAAAGACAATATTGAAAACATTCAAAAACTCATGAGAATACCTGCTCTTAGAAATTTTGAACTTGATAGTCTTTCCAATCTTTTAAGGCTTAGCAAAATCAGAAAATATAAAGATGGTGAAACAATTATCAGGGAGGGTGATTCAGACCCTTGGCTTTATTTTCTTCTTGACGGAGAAGTAAGGATTGTAAAAAACTCCCATGAAATTTCCAGAATAAAAAAAATGGGAGAAATTTTTGGTGAAATGAGACTGATTGACAAGCAGGGTAGATCAGCTTCTGTTCTTTCAGTTAATGAATCCATGTGTCTTGCAGTAAATACCGGAGCAGGGGACAGGATAATGTCAGAAGACAATAGAGAAGAAAGACTTGACTTTCTTTTGCTTTTATACAGGATATTTGCAGAGTATCTTTCTGCAAGATTAAGACTTGCCAATGATGAGCTTATAAAGGCTAAAGATGAGATTGAGTTTTACAAATCCAAACAGGAATAAGTTAAATTTTCAACTATCACTTTCATGGTTTATTTGAGATTAATTTAAATATAATAAGGAAATTCAAGGTTTTATTATAAAATGAAACGGACAGTAGATTTTAAAAAACATGCAACAAATATTTTTTTTCATATTCTCACCCAATGCAATCTTAAATGCAAACATTGCTATATAAATCCTTCTCAGCACGGAACCAAAACACTTTCTGAGCAGGAAATTTATGAGTGGCTGAAGTTTTTTTCAAATAAAAACAAAGAGGCCAATGTGATTTTTCTTGGGGGAGAACCGACTTTAAATCCCAATCTTGCCTATGGAGTAAAAAAAGCAGGAGAACTTGGTTATTCATCAATTACAATTGATACCAATGGATATCTTTTCAATGATATTTTAAATAAAATCAAGCCTTCAGATCTTGATTTTATTAGCTTCAGCCTTGACGGAGCTTCCCCTGAAACAAACGATCCCATTAGAGGGAAAGGTGTTTTTGATACTTGCACCAGGGGTATAAAAGAAGCTGCTGATAAAGGATTTACCACAAGCTTGATATATACAGTAAGTTCTAAAAACATCCATGAACTTGAAAATATGTATGATCTTGTCAAAGATCTTGGAATTTCACGATTTTTTATTCAGGTGATAGGAATAAGAGGCTCTGCAGATGAAAAAGGAAGCTCATTACAGCTTACAAAAGGTACTTGGGAAAGTGTAGTTCCTGAAATAGCCGATAAAATTGCAAGGGATCATAAAATTATAGTCACTTATCCAAAGGTTTTTTTAGGCTTAGATGAAAAATTTGAATGTGCGGGTGTTGTTGCTGACAACTACTTTCTTTTTCCAAATGACAGGGTATACAAATGCCCTCTTTGCGAAGATTATCCTGTTCATTCCTATGAGTTTGATAAAAATCGTTTATTAAAAAACAGCGGCATAACAGAAGAATCCCTTTTTGATCTTGATATACCTGAAGGTTGTGTTTTGAATAAAATAATTCAGCCGGGTAATTTGAGTTATGACAAAAATGGAAAGCCTTTTTATAAAATTGCCTGCTGTATGTTAAAGGAAGAAATTTCTTATCTTTAGTTGGTAGCGATTAGCTGTATTTGTGGGTATTTTTGTTTTTTTATTAAAAGCTGAAAGCCGGGGAAAACCCCCGGTTTGTTATGGATTAAAAAGCATCAAACAGAATTGAATCTTCTTCCACTCCCTCGTTTATAAGCATTTTAATTACTGACTCAACCATTATTGGGGGGCCGCAAAGATAATATTCAATATCTTCCGGTGAATTATGCTGTTTAATATAATTATCATAAAGGGCCTGGTGGATATATCCTGTCATTCCATCCCATTTTTCCGATTCAATTGGTTCAGATAAGGCTATATAAAATTTGAAATTATCATGCTTTTTTTCAAGATCCCTGAAAAGGTCCTCATAAAAAATTTCCCTTACAGATCTTGCTCCGTACCAGAAGGTGATTTTTCTTTTTGAATCAAGGGTGTTTAAAAGGTGAAGTATATGACATCTCATTGGAGCCATTCCAGCACCTCCTCCCACAAAGCAGATTTCATTGTCTGTGTCTTTTACAAAGAAATCCCCGTAAGGACCTGTGAATCTGACCTTGTCTCCGGGTTTAAGTGTAAAGAGATATGAGGTACCAAGGCCTGGCATTACATCAGGTTTGTCTTCAGGCGGATTTGCTATTCTTATTGTAAGAATCACGTCTTTTTCATAGGGGGCATTTGCAATTGAATAGGCACGGATGACTTCTTCACTGGAAGAAGCTGTGAGATTAAGAAGTCCTTCGCTTTCCCATTCTTCAATGTATTGATCATCTATATCAAAATCACTGAATTTTATGTTTTCATAGGGGGGCACTTCTATTTGGATATAAGTACCTTCTTTGAATTCAAAGGTTTGGGAATCATCAACTTTGAGGATAAGTTCTTTTATATAGGTAGAAATGTTGTCGTTTGAAACAACTTCAGCATCATAAGCTGAAATATTAAATATTTCATCGGGAATTTTTATTTTAAGGTCATCTCTGACCCTCATCATACATGCAAGTCTTACTTGATCTTTTTTTTCGCTTCTTGTTATATGGCCAAGTTCAGTGGGAAGAATTTCTCCTCCACCTTCAAGGACCTGAAGTTTACACAATCCACAGGTTCCTCCTCCTCCGCAGGCAGATGGAAGTAGAATCCCTTCGTTTACAAGGGCGTTTAATAGGTTTGTTCCGCTGGATACTTCGATGCTTTTTGATTTATCTTCGTTTATTATTATTTTATTTTTGCCTGCCGGAGAAAGCTTGTTTTTTACAATTAAAAGAAGAACCACCAAGGAAAGGGTTACGCCTGTAAAAACTGAAAGGCTTACAAAATATATCACTTCAAAATCTCCTAATAAGTTTTGTTTAAAGAGAAATCCCTGAAAAAATCATAAATCCCATTGACATAAGACCTGCTACTATCATGGTCAACCCGTAACCTTTGAGTCCTTCAGGGGGATCAGCATACAAAAGCTTAATTCTTATAGCAGCAAGAGTTATCATGGCAAGAAACCATCCAAATCCAGAGCCAAATCCAAAAACTATTGTTTCAGTAAGAGAGTATTCCCTTTCAACCATGAAAAGGGAGGCACCAAGGATTGCACAATTAACTGCAATAAGCGGAAGAAATACGCCAAGTGCAGTATAAAGAGGTTGAGAGAACCTGTCTATTATCATTTCAACAATTTGTACCATGGCAGCTATTGAGGCAATAAAAGTAATGTATTTTAAAAAACTCAGGTCCATGTTTGGCAAACCTGCCCATGACAAAGCTCCAGGGGCAAGAAGATAATGAAATACAAGCCAGTTTACAGGTGCTGTAACAGAGTTTACAAAAATAACGGCAAATCCAATGCCTACTGCAGTTTTATAATTATTGGAAACCGCAACAAAAGCACACATTCCCAAAAAATATGATAAAAGAATGTTTCCTACAAAAACTGAGTTTACAAAAAGACTTAATAGGTTTTCCATTTATGTCCTCCACCAACTATTGGGATTTGAAAAGAGAGTTTTGAAGCCAAACAAGAAGCCCGATTATAATAAAAGCCGCCGGCGCAAGAAGCATAAATCCCATGTCAGTATATCCTGCGTTGTATAAAAATTCAGGAATAACTTTATATCCAAAAAGACTGCCCGAGCCAAAAAGTTCTCTTACAAAAGCAACAAAAATTAAAACAAAGGAATAGCCAAGTCCGTTTCCAAATCCGTCCATTAAAGAAAGACCCGGAGTGCTGCCAAGGGCAAAAGTTTCGGCTCTTCCCATCACAAGACAATTGGTTATGATAAGACCTACAAAAACAGAAAGCTGTTTGCTTATTCCAAAAAGATAAGCTTTTAAAAATTCATCTGCAAGAATAACAAGTGTAGCTATAACACAGAGTTCAAATATAATTCTTATGCTATCAGGCACCAGCTTTCTAAAAATAGAAACAACCAGGTTGGAAAAGGTAATAACAAAGGTAAGTGCCAGACCCATTACAATGGCAGTTTTGAGCTGAACTGTAACTGCAAGAGCTGAACAGATACCAAGCATCTGAACATTTATGGGGTTGTTGCCTATAATAGGCTCAAGCATGGTTTTTATATATTGGTTATTTAAAAGTTTCATGGCTCACCTTTTAATTGTTTTTTTGTTGTATTGTCGGTGTTGAAATCAATATTGTTGTTGCGAAATTTTTTTGAAATAGGTTCGTATTTTTCAAGGGTTTCTATCATCCCCTCACCTAGAAATCTACCTGTGAGAGTTGCCCCGCTGATTCCGTCAACATAATGATCTCTTTCTGAAATTGAAATGGAGTCTGCAACTCTGCCTTTGGCAACCATCACTCCTTTGAAATTGTTGTTTTTATCTATTATTTTTTTGTTTGTATAATTGTCTAAAAACGGTCTTTTATCAATTTCAGCTCCAAGTCCGGGAGTTTCCTGGTGTTGATAAATACTTACACCAGAAATGGTTATTCCATCGTTTTCTAAAGCAATATAGCCGTAAATTCTTCCCCAGAGTCCACTTGATTCAAAAGGTACTATATAACCTGAAATTTCACCTGAATCGGCATAGGTAAGATAAAGTTCAAGATCTGGGTTTTCTTTTGAGTTGGCAGGGATAATTTTTTCTTTAAAAATTTCCCTTATTTTTTCTGCTGGAGGCTGAACTGAGCCTATATATCCTGCGGCCATCAATATATTGGCTTCTTTGTTTACAAGGGCGTTTTTTTCCTGAAGAGGCTTTAGTCTTGAGGCTGCCAATGTAAGCAAAAGGCTGGCTACAGTGCATAGAACAATAGTAAATAAAATAGATTTAAAATTATCAGACATTGGGTATCCTCTTTTTTAATCTGAATTTAATTGCATAATAATCCAGAAGCGGAGCAAAAAGGTTCATGAAAAGAATTGCAAGCATTGTTCCTTCAGGGTATGCAGGGTTGAATACTCTTATCAGGATTGTAAGCATTCCTATTAAAAACCCGTAAACCCACCTGGCTCCTTTGATTCCCGGAGAAGTTACAGGGTCTGTTGCCATAAAGAAAATTCCAAATGCAAATCCACCCATTACAAGATGATAAAGTGGGTTTAGTGATAAATATGCATTGTCTGAAACACCTGAAAAAAGATTTAAAAACAAAGCTGTTAAAACTGCACCGGCAATTCCTCCAATTATTGTCTGGAAGCTTGCAACTCCGGTTATTACAAGAAAAATTCCTCCGATAAGACAAAGAAGAGCAGATGTTTCTCCTATGGAACCAGGAGTGAATCCCATGAAAAGATTATAAAAATCAAATCCGTTCTGATTAAGGACGTTTGTCAAATCAGCTCCTCTTTCAGCTGAGGCTGAAAGAGCAAGAGGTGTTGCTCCTGTAACTGCATCAGGTGAAAAGTTTTTGATCCAGACTGTATCTCCGGATAAACTTGCAGGATAAGCAAAGAACAAAAAAGCCCTTGCTGTAAGAGCAGGGTTTAAGATATTTCGGCCTGTTCCTCCAAAAACTTCTTTTCCTATAATTACTCCAAAGGAAATACCCACAGCTGCCTGCCATAAGGGTATGGTTGGAGGAAGAATAAGGGGATATAAAAGTCCGGTTACAAGGAATCCTTCGCTTACTTTGTGCCTTCTTATAACTGAAAACAATCCTTCCCAGAAAAGTCCCACTCCGTATGAAATAACAAGAAGGGGCAGGAAAAGTATAAGCCCTTCAATAAAAGAAGAAAAAATTTCTGGTGAAACCCCTTTTGCTTGAAGTGAATAACTTCCGCTGTTGTATATTCCAAAAACCGTACACGGGATAAGAGCCACGATAACAATGGACATAAATCTTTTGAGATCCAGAAAATCTTTTACGTGGGGGCTGCCCGAGGTAGTTTCTTCAGGAACAAATAAAATTGTTTCAAAAGCATCGAAAACAGGTTCAAATCTGTTGAATCTGCCTCCATCCTGAAAATGTTTTCTATTGGTGTCAAAAAAATTTCTAATCAGCTTTTTCATAAATCTTTTATGCCTTTTTCTCTTTTAGATAATTATCCTTTGCCTCTTTGAAAACCTGGGAAAGAGGAATCTTTGAAGGACACACATATGAACAAAGTGAACATTCTGTGCAGTCAAGGAGTCCATGTGCCAATGCGGAATCCAGGTCATCACCGTAAAGAGCTTTCATGGTAAACTGTGGAAGAATATCTAAAGGACACACTTGTTCGCAGTATGAGCAGTTTATGCAAGCTCTTTTTTCACCATGGAGATTGCAGTTTGTTGATAAACCTGAGGGCAGAATAGAAGATAAAAATGTTTTTGAATAACTTTCCTTGTTTCTGCCTGGTTTTAAAAAACCAAGGAATTCTTTTTCATCTCCTTCAGGAATTATTGTAATTGAAGGCTCATAAAATCCTGAATATCCGTTTTTAGAAGACTTGGTTCCCCTGAAGATATCCCCTGAAATAAACCTTTGGTTTCCACTTATTTCTTCAATGTTTTTTACAAGAGAAGATATAGGTGCTCCTATTCTTGATTTGACATGATAGGGTTTTTTGGAGTCGCCTGGATATACAATAAATGTCTTGTCTGTAAAATATCTTCCCTGGGAGAGGGTTTCTCCAATATTTATAAGTGCCTGTCCGTCAATATACCAGGCATTAAGTTCAGGTTTGTTTTTTAAGTGGTAGAAAATCACCCCGGGATCAAAAGCAGGATATTTGCCTTCAACAAGATAGTTTATTGATGAGGCGCATTCACCTATACTGTGATTGTTTTTATCTGCATAAACAATTACTTTATCAGCCAATTTCTTTAAAACAGAAATTCCATGATTAAAAGCTTTTAACCTGTGCTTCAGCCAGGTCTCAGGAAGCGGATAAAAAGGTACGTTGTCCGATAGTTTTACAAGTATAATATCGGGCTTTTCATCGGGCATAGGAATTGTATTGAAAGGCAAAGATCTAAGATAAGGCCAAAGTCCGTCTTTTAGTAGAATCTCAGTCAGTTCATTGGCTGAAAGGCTTCTTAAATTGCTTTCAGTAACAGTCTGGAGTTCTTCATAGTCTTCAGTTTCATCAAGAGAGATTTCAATTTTTTGGATTATTCTTTTTGCCCCGATTTCAATTTCAGTTATTTTACCGCAGCCTGGAGAAAGAAAAACAAGTTCAGGGTCTCTTTTGGCTGTAAATAGAGGGGTACCTGTTTTTACATAATCATTTTTATCGACTAAAAGCCTTGACCTTATTCCTTTAAAAACAAAAGGAAGCACTGCTATTTTTTCAGGTAAAGGCAAGTCTGATTCAAAATTTGCAGTAATTTTAATTTCCGAGAGAGGATGGTTAAATCCTTTGTTTATCCGAATTTTTTTCATTTGTTTACCAAGCTCATAAAGTTTGGGTTAGTTAAAAAATAAAGGAAAAATTATCATATTAAAATTTATATTACAAGTTGATTTATCAGTTTTTCCTTGACATAAAAGAGTTCAAAGTCATATAAGAAATTTTTACAACCTAAAGGCACGTAGCTCAGCTGGCAGAGCACTACCCCGACACGGTAGAAGTCTCCGGTTCAATCCCGGACGTGCCTACCACCAACACTTCCAAAGGGCAAAAGGATTTTCCTTTTTGCAGTTTATAATGAAAACGCTCCTTATTCAGCTTCCCATCCCAAGATTAAATTCAGGACTTAAAACAGGCAATGTTCCTCTTGGTGGTGCTTGTCTGAAGCTTGCAATTCCCAAACCCTATGATGAACAGGTAGAAATTGTTCCTGAAAGTATTGGATCTTACTTAGGAGATTTTGCTCTTATAGAACTCATTTTGTACAAAAGACCTGATATAGTATGCTTTACATTGTTTTGTTGGAATGTAAAAAGAAGTATTTATATAGCAGAGAAACTTAAGAAACACAATATAAGAATTGGTTTTGGGGGACCCGAAGCCTGCCCTGACAACAGGCTTGTTTTGGATAGTTGTGCTGATTTTGTGGTTTTTGGCGAAGGAGAGTCTTTTTTTAAAAAAATTATTTGTCCCCAGGTTTTTACTAAAGAAGACAAAGACAATTGCTTTATTTTTAAAAATCTTTCAAGCCCTTATGTACAAGGAATGCTTGAGCCCCATATCCAGGATTCAATCCTTGTTGAAACCCAAAGAGGCTGTCCTTATTCCTGCGGATATTGTTATTACAATAAATCAAGAAGCAAAGTTTGTGTAAGACCTGCACCAAGAGTTTATGAAGCAGTTGAATATGCTATTTCAGAAAAAATTTCAGAAGTTTATTTTCTTGACCCTTCTTTAAACACAAGGCCTGATCTCGAAGGTTTTTTAAAAGATCTCTCTTTAATAAATAAGGATAAAAAAACAGGATTTCACAGCGAGATAAGAGCTGAATCCATTACACCTAAACTTGGGGACTTGTTTTTTGAATCTAATTTTAAAAGCTTTGAAATAGGCCTTCAATCTGTAAATTCATCAGCCCTTTCTATTATGAAAAGACCCACAGATCTTTCAAAGTTTATTAAAGGGGTAAATATTTTAAAAAAGCGGGGGATAAGCCCTTGTGTTGATCTTATCACTGGTCTTCCAGGAGATGACCCCTTGGGGATAAAAAAATCCATAGACTTTATTTTAGAAAACAACCTGGAAGAAGATGTTCAGTTTTTTCCTTTGAGTGTAATTCCTGGAACAGATTTCAGGCTTAATCATCAAAAGCTTGGGCTTAAATTTAATCCTGAGCCGCCTTACAATATAATTTCATCTCCCGGGTTTAGCGAAGAAGATATTTTAAAATCTTTTGAATATGCTGAACAAATGCTTGGGATTTCATTTTTTCCCATGCCTGAAATTGAGCTTTCCCATAAATCTGAATCTGGAAAAGATATAAAAGTAAAACTTGGATCTTTTGATTATATTTCCAAACTTATTATTTTTGAAAAAAGGGATTTAAGTGAAATTGGAAAGATTTCAGAAAAGATGGCTTCTCCTTATCAGATAATTTTTGGCAAAAAAATAAAAGATAAAGATTATATTTTAAAAACAATTGAAATCCTTTCTTTAAAAAATCCTTTTATCCCATTTGAAGTTGTTTTTATTGAGCCGGAATTTAAACCCTGTAAAAAAGAAATTTTATCAAGGACCAGGCTTGAAAGGCCTCATTTCCTTGATGGTGATTTAAGATTTCTTTACCCGGATCAAGGAAACAGGGCGGTTTTATTTACCATTGCAACATCTGAAAACTACTTTGATTTCCGGGGGGAAATGGAAAGGGAGGTTTTTATATGGAAAAGAAATGTTTTGCCAGAAATTGAATACCTTGAGTCAATGGATGATTATGACGGAATTCTTCTTGATTCAAATTTCAGTGAGTTGGAAATAGAAAAATGGCAGGATGAAATTGCAGATAAGGCAGATGATTTGCTGCATATTACTTTTTCTGATTTAAAACATCAGAAACGGTGGATAAAACTTGCCATGGCTGATACTTACAATATGTTTTTTTATGACTCAGTTTTTTAAATCCAGGTGTTTTTTATAGTTAAACTAAAGGTCTTTAAAATTCAGCTTATCCATATAATTTAATAGAATCTGTTCCTTAAGAAAATTTATAGGAAATGATATTAATGATAAAGCGTTAAAATAACAAATCTGGTTTTTGAGTAAAATATAAAATATTCAATCCAGGAAAAGTTTAAACAAGGGCTTGTTAAAATGGTAAATATAAAAACAATTTATACAAAATCGGAACCTTTGGCAAAAAAAGTTATTGAAGAGCTTGCTTTAAAAGACGGCTTTGAACTTACTTTTTCAAAGATCAATGGGTTTTCTTCAGGGGAAGAGCAAATCAAAGAGGGTGATTCCCAGACTGTTTGTCTTTTTCTTTTTCTTGAGCTGAGAAAACATGAAATGTCAAAAGGCTGGCTATGGGCAAGGGGAATTAAAAAAATTTCAGAAAAAGAATCAATTTTTCATTCATGGCTAGAATATGACGGGTTTGTTGTTGATCCCCTGCCAGGATTTGAGATCTCAGGGAAAAAGTATCTTCCAGGAGATATCCTTATAACAAAAAAAGATAAATACCGCAGCTTCTCCGGTTTTAAACCCATGTCTTTGAAAAACGAAAAACAGGTTTTGAGGTGGATTGAAAAAATCAACAATAAATATTCAAATCCAGCCTGACCAGACTTGTAACTTTCCCTTAGATAAGGGGAGCTGAAGTTTATCCTGATCAAAATTTGGAACTCCAGAATTTGTGGGTGAAGAAAAAAGGCTGGTATAATTGAAAAGGCAAAAGAGTATAAAAAGCCGGAAATTAAGTTTTTTCCGGCTTTTTAATTTGGACTAGTCAGGATTTGGAGGAGGATAAACCCCTTCACTATTGTGATCTTCACTGCCTGTTAAAGGCGGATTAAAAACGCAGATCAGTCTTAAATCTTCCGAAGCTCTTAAAAGATGTTTTTCATGGCCATTGAGAGCATACATTGTTCCGTCTTCAATTTTTATAATTTCATTGGTGTCAAGGCGTTCAAGTTCACCTTTTCCTCCAACGCAGTAAACAGCTTCAAGGTGATGTTTATACCAGATAAGAGTTTCTGTTCCGGCAAAAATTATTGTTTCATGGAATGAAAAACCCATTCCATCGTCCTTTAAAAGAAATCTCCTGCTTACCCAATTTCCGTTTTTGGCTTTTTTATCTCTTTTTGTTCCAACAATTTCCTTAAGAGTTCTTACTATCATAGGGTGAATTCTCCAGATGCTTTTTCAAGTTTTTCATTTAAAATTTTTTCAATTGAGCTTTCAATTATTGAAATTCCCTCTTTTAAAAGAGCTTCATCAATAATAAGAGGGGGAAGAAGTTTTAAAACCTGATCTTCACCTCCTGCAAGCTCAATTATAAGACCGTTTTCAAAGCATTTTTTTGAAATTTCAGTTCCAAGATTAAGCTCAGGTATTTCCAGTCCGTAGATCATTCCCCTTCCCCTGACTTTTGCTTCAAGCTCAGGGAATTTTTCTGCAACTCTTTCAAGTTCTTCTTTCATTATTTTTGATTTGTACTTTACAGATTCGCTTAAGTCATTGGTGTCCCAATAGTCAAGGCATTGGGCTGAAGCTATAAAGGCAAGGTTGTTCCCTCTAAATGTTCCTGTGTGCTCTCCAGGCTTCCATTGGTCAAGATCTGGACGCATAAGAACCATTGCAAGGGGAAGTCCTCCTCCTATTGCCTTGGAAAGTGTTATTATATCAGGTTTGATTCCTGATTCTTCAAAGCTGAAAAAATCACCGCTTCTGCCGTTTCCAACCTGGATATCATCAACAATAAGAAGGATTTCAAACTCCCGGCAAATATCTGAAAGTTCACTTAGCCATTCTGGGCTGGCAATATTAATACCACCTTCTGCCTGGATGGTTTCAAGGATAACAGCAGCTGGAAGATCCAGTCCGCTACTTTTATCTGTAAGTGCTTTTCTAAAATAATCCAAGGTATTGAAATCGGTACCAAGATAGCTGTCAAAAGGCATGAATGAAACATTTGAACGGCTTATATGGGCTTCATCACGGTAAAATTCATTTCCTGTTACAGCAAGAGAACCCATGCTAAGTCCATGAAAGGCATTGGTAAATGCCACAATATTTGATCTGCCTTTGATTGTTCTTGCAAGTTTAAGTGCACTTTCAACTGCGTTTGTGCCTGTTGGACCTGTAAACTGAATTTTATAGTCCATATTTCTTGGTTCAAGAATTGTTGATTTAAACTTTTCAAGGAATTTTTTCTTTGCTGTTGTAGCCATATCAAGGCCGTGAAGAACCCCGTCTTTTTCCAGGTATTCGATCATGGCTTTAATTACATGATCGTTATTGTGTCCATAGTTAAGGGTTCCTGCACCTGCAAAGAAATCAATATATTCCTTTCCCATTTCATCTTTTAAAATTGCACCTTTAGATGATTCAAACACCACGGGAAAAGATCTTATATAGCCTCTTACCCTTGATTCTAAGGTTTCAAAAATTCTCATAATATCTCCTGTTTTAATTTATATTTAAATTTAAAAAGACTGATTTTTCAGAAGCTTAGGTTTAAATTAGAAAATCTAAGCATTCTTATAATCAATCTGAATAAGTTTTTTATTAAACGTCAGTTTATTGGGCCTATTTGAAATAGTTTTTCAGGCTCATGGCCGGTTTCACCAAAAAAGTCTTTGGGATAAATAATCTCATCAAATTTATAATTTGAATCAAGAGATTTTGCTGTTGATTTAAAAAGGGCTATGGAAGCCTTGTTTGAAGTCGTTATCGTAGCATGTAGATATTTAACTTTTTGAGATAATTGAGATTTTGCAAGGGTTGTAATCATTGTTTTTCCAAGATTGCGACCCTGAAATTTTTTGGAAACGCCAACCTGCCATACAAAAAGAGTTTGGTGTTTAATTGGTGGAAAATAAGCTGTAACAAAGCCTGCCAGCTCGTTATCTTTAAAAGCTGCTATTGATGATTCATTGAAATGGTCTGCCATAAGAACATAGTGGTAAATAGAATTGAGGTCTAAGGATTTGGAGTTTTTTACAAGTTCCCAGATTAATTTACCATCGGAAGGAACAGGTTTTTTTAATTTAAATTTATTTTCTTTATCCATCACAACCATACTGTTGACCGGCTTTTAGTATGTTTTTCCTCCTTGTTTTTAAATTAAACAATAAACTTGAATAATTTTATTATTGAAGAAAGTCTTAATTTAAGCTGCCGGATTTGATTTTGCTAATTTATTCATAGGGAAGCTGATTTGTCAAGTTAGGACAAAATTAATTTTATCTGAATTGAGGGTTTTATGTTTTTAAATATAAAATTTAGAGTGAATCTAGGTTTTAAATAGATTTTAACTTAAATCTGATTTTTCAATTTGAAGAAGCTGGTGATAAAATTGTTATTTATGGGTTAAATTGATTAACCCATAAGATTATTAATTGTTTTTTAAACTTTTTAAACTTTTTAAAATTTCTCTTCCCCCATTTTCAAGAACATAGGAGGCAAGTTTTGTTCCGGCTTCCTGGGGATTTTCTGATTCAAAATCATTTAAAACAATTGTTTGTCCATCAGTGGAAACTATTCCTCCTTTAAGACATACTTTATTGTTTTTTAGAATTCCGTGGCAAAAGGCTGGGATGCTGCATCCTCCTTCAAGAATATTTAAAAATTGTCTTTCACCTAAAAGTATTTTTTCAGTTGTTTCTGAGTTCAAAGCCTTTCTTAATTTGTTTTTTATTTCCAAAGGAAGGTTTTTTGAAGCTTCAATGGCAAGGCATCCCTGTCCCACAGGAGGAATGAAAACTTCAGGATCAAATTCATAAACAATCAGGTCATCATAGCCCATTCTTAAAACCCCTGCCTTGGCAAGAACAAGACCGTCGCAATCTTTATTGTCCATTTTTTTAATTCTTGTCTGAAGATTTCCCCTCATATCTGTAAGTTTTAAATGGGGAAAAAAGTGTTTAATAAGGGAAGTTCGCCTTACAGACGAGGTTCCAAGCACAAAGGATGAATTTTTATCTTCGGGATTAAGAGGTTTTCTTGAAACGATTACATCATTTGCTTCTTCCCTTTCAGTAAAAGCTATGATTTCAAAGTCTTTGGGAAGATTTGACTGGAGATCTTTTGCACTGTGAACTGCTATATCAATTTCAAGATTCAAAAGTTTTTCTTCAAGCTCTTCAGTGAAAACTCCCTTACTTCCTATCTTTGCAATTGATCTATCAAGGATTTTATCCCCTTTTGTTTCAATTGGGAAAAGTTTTGATTTAATATTGTTTTTGGCTAAAAGTTCCTGGATATATTTTGCCTGCCACATAGCAAGCTTACTTTTTCTTGTTCCTATTTTGATTTCCATTTATAATTCCCCTGAAATTTTTAATTTTAAACTGAATTGAGCAGAAATTTAAATTAAGGTCAATGACTTAATATCATTTTTAGGATTATTCAAAAAGTTAAAACTCAAGGAGCCAAGCTTGAATAAAGCATATATAAACAATAATCTTCCTTCTCCCCCTGAAATACCATCAAGGAAAAGCTTAAGTTTAAAAAAAAAACTGATGGTATTTATTATAACCGGAATTTTTATTTTTATATTTTTTCAAACAAAGGGCTTAGAATCGGTTTTAAATTCTCCGGGGATTAAAAAAATTGCAGAATTTTTTATTTTTAAAGGGATTTTTCTTTTTGTAATTTTCCCGCTCTTTCTTTTGGGGTTTATTAAATACCTTAAGTTTAAAAATATTATTTCTGATTTACCCACAAGTAAAATACGTTCTGCTTCAATGGGAATGGTTGAACTTAAGGGAACAGCTAAAAGGAAATACAATCTTTTATCACCATGTGCCAATCTTCCCTGCATTTATTATAAGGTGAATAAATACAAAAGAGCAAACAAGGCCAATCAGTCGGGCTGGACCTGGTATGAAACCATTGTGTCAGGAAGCACTCCTTTTTACCTTGAAGACGATTATGGAAGGGTTTGTGTCTATCCCGAGGGAGCCCAGGTGCTTCCTTTAAAAAAAGAGACATATATAAATACCGGTGGAGTTTATTCCCAGGGGATTTCGTTTATGGTTCCAATGGGGCAGAAATGGGAAGAAGAGGTTATTCTTGACAATAGTCCTCTTTATATTCTTGGCTGGGCAGAATATCCACTGAATTCGGATAAATCAGAAATAAAAAAAATCCGTCTTGAAATTTTAAGAAAAATAAAAAAAAATGAAAAGCTTCTTTCTTTTTATGATACTGACAAAAATGGAAAAATTGATGCCCATGAATGGGAAAAAGCTATATCAGATGCTGATAAAAAAGCTTATAAGCAATTCCTTTCAGGGTCTGGCAATAAAAAAGAATCTTTTATTGTTTTGGATCCTCCATATAAAGGATTTCCCATGATTATTGCACCAACAAGACTTGAAGATAAAATTTTGAAAAAATTTAATTTATATATCTGGGTTAATCTGGCAGGTGCTGTTTTTGCATTTGTTGGAGGAAGTATAATGTTTTTTACAAATTGAAAACAGGGGAAAATCAGTTATGTCTATAATCGGAGTCGGTGTTATTGCGGGAATTTTTGTTCTTTTGGCAATTTTGGTTCTTTTTGTAATTATTACTTACAATGGGTTTATTCATCTGAAAAACAATATTGATAAAACCTGGAGCAATATAGATATTCTTCTCAAGCAAAGATACGATGAAATTCCAAAGCTTGTTGAAGTCTGCAAAGGCTATATGACCCATGAAAGAGAAACTCTTGAAAGGGTTATCAGGGCAAGAAATATGGTTGGGAGCCCAAAAGACTCAAAAAAGTTTCTTGAAAACCAGGGGGAACTTACAACTGCTTTGAAATCACTTTTTGCAGTGGCTGAACAATACCCTGAACTTAAGGCTGACAGCATGTTTGCAAGGCTTCAGTCAAGAATAACAGAAATTGAAGATTCAATTGCAGACAGAAGAGAAATGTATAATGAAGTGGTGACTATTTATAATATAAAACTTCAGAAATTTCCTGATACTATGGTGGGCTCTGCTTTTAAGTTTGACCAAAGTGTTTTGTGGGAAATTGATCCTTTACACAGGGAAGATGTAAAAATCAGTTTTTAAAAATAAATTTATTCAAGGTTTAAAAAACGGCTTATATTTTCACAATAAAGTTTGGTTTTAAATGAGTTATCAAGGTTATTTTCCTCTATTTCTTTAAAATATCTTTCAGGTGAGATAAGAGGCCAGTCTGTACCGAAAACAATTTTATCTTTTAGTTCATCAGAGCTTAAAATTTCATAGATATTTTTTTTGTAGATAAATGGAATTGCTGCAGTATCAAAAAGAATGTTTTCCATTGAAGGAGGGGTTTTTAAAAAATTGAAAAACAAAACTCCTCCTCCAAGATGGGCTAAAATTATTTTGTTTTTTTTAAATTCTTCAATAAAGTTTAAAATTCCTGAAATTGTCATTGGTGATTTGCCAGGATATTGATGACCAGCCTCTTCATTTGTATGAAAGATTACTGGTATGGATTTTTTTTGTGCAAGTTTCATTATGGGCTTGAGTTTGTTTATAATTTCAAAATCAAAATCCCTGGTGTAAAATCCAAGTTCACCAAAACCTTTAAATTTGTTTTTCAAAGCTCTTTTTGCTTCTTTTAAGGCATAGTCTTTAGAAGGATTAAAGCAGGCAAAAGGAATAAGCCTTTTTTTAAACTTAATTGACTTTTCAAGAACATAATCATTGTGAAATTTTGATTTATCTTCATTGTTCCATGGAAATCCAAAAACAATGGTTTTATCTATTTTGTTTTTATCCATTGATTCTATAAGTTCTTCAGCTGTGGATAGTTTTGATTTGGGATTTTTATAAAGCCAGGAAAATTCTTTTTCATTTTCAAAAAAAATTTCCCTTTTGTTTTTTATTTTTTCAGGAAAAATATGTGCGTGACAGTCAATTATCATTTATATAGATTCCGTTTTTTTTAAATTTACTTAAAAAGTATCAGAGGTTTTTTATTATGGAAAGAAATATTGTGCTTATAAGTCCTGATGTCCATTGGAATACTGGAAATATAGGAAGAACCTGCCTTGGAACCGATACCAGCCTTCATCTTGTAAAACCCCTTGGGTTTTTGCTTGATGATAAGCATTTGAAAAGGGCAGGGCTTGATTATTGGAAAAATGTAAAACTTTTTGTCTGGGATGATTTTCAAGATTTTTTAAAGAACTCAAAACCTGAAAAAGGAGAACTTGTGTTTTTTTCAAAGCTGGGTAAAAAAAATTATATTGAAATTCCAAAGCTTAACAGACTTTTTCTTGTATTTGGGTCTGAAACAAAAGGGCTGCCGGATTCAATAATAGAAAAATACCAGGAAAGTACTTATTATATTCCAGTAAAAAATTCTATAAGATCTTTAAATCTTTCAACATCTGTTGGTGTTGCTTTGTATGAAAGTTTGAGAGGCTTTGAAGATTTTCATCAGTGGAAGTAAAAGGAGAAATAAAAAAGGGGGAAATAAAATTCCCCCTTTAGGCTCTTTTTAAAAAAAGAAAAAATTGTTACATCTTAGATCCGCTTGCAGCACCATGGGTCTTGATTTCAACTTTTTCTGTAAGACCTTCATAGTACTCACGAAGAAGAGCAAGAACTTCATCACGACCAAAATGATCTGGAATTGGAGTTCCTTCTGAAAGACCTTTTCTAAGCATTGTACCTGAAAGAATAACTCTGTACTGCTTATCATGTGGGCATGTTCTAAGTGAAGCCATTCCATCACATTTTTCACAATAGAATGTCCAGTCAATTTTTAGAGGCTCGCACTTAAGAGCTTTTCCTTCTTCTTCAGGATAAGGTATTGTTTCAAAAATTTCCTGAGCTTCAAAAAGACCGTAAAAGTCGCCAACGCCTGCATGGTCACGACCGATAATCATTTTGTTTACACCGTAGTTCTGACGGAAAGTAGCATGAAGAAGAGCTTCACGAGGTCCAGCATATCTCATGTCCAGAGGATATCCGCCCTGTACAACGTTTTCTTCAACAAAGTGATGCTTAACAAGGGTGTCAATACACTTAACACGTACTTCTGCAGGAATATCACCAGGCTTAAGGTTACCTACCAGAGAATGAATAAAAGTACCGTCGCATACTTCAATACCAATTTTTGCAAGGTATTCATGTGAACGATGCATTGGGTTTCTAAGCTGAAGAGCTGCAACTGTTGCCCAGCCTTTTTCGTCAAAAATAGCTCTTGACTCGGCAGGTCTCATGTAAATACCTTTGTACTTTGTTGGGAATTCACCTTCAGAAACCAGCTTGATTGGTCCTGCAATGTTAAAATCTTTTTGTGCCATTACCTGCTGAACACCTGGGTGATCTTCTTCAGCTATTTTCCAGAATTCGTCAGCATTGGCTGTACCTGTACCCATGAAAACTTTTTCACATTCCCACTTTTTGTTAGCTTCTGTCATTTCAAACTTTTCAGTAACATTCATTGTACCCATAACTTCACCGGACTGGGAAACAAGAGCTACTTCATCGCCTTCTTTGATTGCGTCAGCGTCAGCTTTATCAACTGAAAGAGTAACAGGAACAGGCCAGAATGTACCATCAGCAAGAAGGAAGTTTTCACAAACGCCTTTCCAGTCTGCTTTTGTCATGAAACCTTCAAGAGGACTGAAACCGCCTGTACCAATCATTATAAGGTCGCCTTCTTCTCTTGAAGACATTTCAATTTTTTTAAGACCTTCTGCTTTTTTAAGCTCTGCTTCTTTTTCTGCACCTTCAAGCAGTTTGTTAATAAGACCTTTTCCACCATGTGGTGCTACCAGTTTTGACATAATAAGCTCCTTGTCTTTAATATTTTATATCTTTGAAGTTGTCCTCTTGACAACTTCATTAGTTCAATTTAGTTGAAGAAACATAGAAATTGCTTATAAAGGATATTGATTTTTGTCAAGTTATTTTACCCTTGAACTTAAATAATGTTGTTGGTTAAAAAGAGATATAAGTTCTTGAAAAAATTTAAAATTTGAAAGGAAGTCCCATGCTTGAAGAGTATAGAAAACATTTGGAAGACAGAAAAAAACAGGGGATTGAACCAAAACCCCTTGATAGAAGTCAGGTGAAAAAGATTTTGGACCTGATAAAAAACCCGCCCCGGGGGCAAGAGGCCTTTGTAACAAGTCTTATAGAAGAAAGAGTGTCTCCAGGAGTTGATCCTGCAGCATTGGAAAAAGCAGCTATCCTTTATGAACTTGCAACCAAAAACATTGTTTCACCCTTGATTACCCCAAAAAGAGCTGTCTTTCTTTTGGGTAATATGAGGGGAGGTTATGCTTTAGATTATTTGATCAAGCTTTTAGAAGATGGATCTCTTGGTGACAATTCTGCCAAAGCTTTGGGAAAAACTCTTCTTGTTTATGATAAATTTGAACTCATAGCAAAGCTTTCAAAAACCAATGAGAATGCAAAAAAAGTTATAAGATCATGGGCTGATGCCCATTGGTTTAATTTTTTATCAGAGATACCTGAAGAAATTCATTTAACAGCATTCAAGGTTGACGGAGAAATCAATACAGATGATTTGTCCCCTGCATCTGAAGCCTGGAGCAGGCCAGATATTCCCCTCCATGCCCTTTCAATGCTCCAGTCAAGAATAGATTCACCTTTAAAAATTATTGAAGAATTAAAAGAAAAAGGCCGTCCTCTTGCCTTTGTAGGTGATATTGTTGGAACAGGATCTTCAAGAAAATCAGCAGGTAATTCTCTTATCTGGCATATTGGAGAAGACATTCCCTTTGTTCCCAATAAAAGAAAAGGCGGATTTGTAATAGGAGAAAAAATTGCCCCTATTTTTTATAATACAATGGAAGATTCAGGGGCTTTTCCTGTTGAAGCTGATGTTAAAAAAATAAAAAATGGAGACCATCTTATTTTAAAGCCTTTTGAAGGCAAAATTTTAAACGGCAAAACTTTGGAAGTTGTTTCTGAATTTGAAATTAAAAATAAAGTTCTTTTTGATTCATACAGGGCAGGGGGAAGAATTCCTCTCATAGTAGGTAAAACACTTACAGACAAATCAAGAAAATTTCTTGGAGAAGGTTTTGCTGATTTTTTCAGAAACCCTCCAATGCCTGAAGATACTGGCAAAGGTTTTACCCTTGCACAGAAAATAATTGGAAATGCCTGTGGAAAAAAAGGGGTAAGACCTGGTGAATATTGTGAACCTTCCACTGCAACCGTTGGTTCCCAGGATACCACAGGACCAATGACAAAAGATGAGCTTATGGAGCTTTCATGTATGAAGTTTTCAGCAGGACTAGTAATGCAGTCGTTTTGTCATACAGCTGCTTATCCAAGGCTTTCTGATATTGAAATGCATTCTTCCCTGGCAGATTTTATGATTGAAAGAAAGGGGATTGCCTTAAAACCCGGAGACGGAATTATCCATTCATGGCTTAATAGAATGATTTTGCCAGACACTGTTGGTACAGGAGGAGATTCACACACAAGATTTCCCTTTGGAATAAGTTTTCCTGCAGGGTCAGGACTTGTAGCTTTTGCAGCTGCCATGGGAAAAATGCCCCTTGATGTTCCAGAATCTGTTCTTGTAAGTTTTAAGGGAAAAAGAAAAGAGTATTTAACAATTAGGGATCTGGTCAATTCAATTCCTTATTTTGCAATTAAAAAAGGGCTGCTCACCATTGAAAAAGAAGGAAAGAAAAATATATTTTCCGGAAGAATTTTAGAAATGGAAGGAACAGAAGAACTTAGTGTAGATGAGGCTTACGAACTTACTGATGCTTCTGCTGAAAGATCAGCTGCTGCTGCAACAATAAAACTTTCAGAAGAAATGGTTACAGAGTTTCTTGAATCAAATATTTGTTTTTTAAGAGAGCTTGCAGACAGGGGATATATGGACAAGTCAGCTCTTATTCAAAGATCCAAGGAAATGGAAGCCTGGGTTGAAAATAAAAGTCTTTTAAGGCGCGATAAAGATGCTGATTTTATAGAAAAGCTTGAGATAAATCTTGATGAGCTTAATGAACCTGTTCTTGCCTGTCCAAATGATCCAGACGATGTAAAACTTTTGTCAGAGCTTTCAGGCACAAAAATAGACGAAGTATTTATTGGTTCCTGTATGACTCATATAGGTCATTTCAGAGCTCTTGCAAAAATAGTTGAAGGAAAGACAGCAAAATCAAAACTCTGGGTTTGTCCTCCCACTGAAATGGATAAAGATATTTTAAGAAATGAAGGGGTTTATAGTATTTTGGGAAAAGCAGGGGCAAGAATTGAAATTCCAGGATGTTCGCTTTGCATGGGAAACCAGGCAAGGGTTGATCCAGGCTCTGTTGTTTTTTCAACTTCAACAAGAAACTTTCCCAATAGAATGGGGGATAACACTAAAGTTTTCCTGGGTTCTGCAGAACTTGGGGCTGTTATTTCAATTCTTGGAGAAATACCAAGCCCTGAAGAATATGAAAAAACAATGAAAACTGAAATTATTCCATTCAAAGACTCAATTTATAGATTTATTAGGTTTGATTTGGAAAACAAAGGTTCAGAGGGGTGGAAATAAAGAAAAATTATTTGGTTGGTGATTGGCTGAAAAATTGGGATTAACTGAAGTTCTATCCGGGCGGCTGGTAAAATATAATGTTGAAGTCTTTTAAGTCTTTTGCTAACGATATGGCGATATATTAATGAATTTTTTATAACTAAACTTTTAAGCACCGGGGAGGAGAGGTAGTTATGGCTAAAAGAGAAAATTGGGGCACCAGAACAGGTTTTATTCTGGCAGCCGTCGGGTCAGCCATAGGACTCGGCAATATCTGGAGATTTCCTTACATGGTTTATGACAATGGCGGTGGTGCATTTCTTATACCTTATTTTTTTGCACTTATAACAGCAGGTATTCCTATTATAATAATGGAATTTGGCCTTGGTCATAAGTATCATGGTGCTGCTCCAAAAACTTTCTCATTAATTAATCCCAAATGGGAATGGTTGGGATGGTGGCAGGTTTTGATCTCTTTTGTTATTTCAGTTTATTATGTGGTCATAATAGGCTGGGGGGTCAATTATTTAAGATTTTCTTTTACCCAGTCCTGGGGAGAAGATACAAAAGGCTTTTTCTTTGGAGATTTTTTAAACCTGTCTGATTCAGCCATGAATATCGGTGGGATAGTATGGCCTGTTTTTATTGCAACTACGGCTATGTGGCTTGTTTGCTGGTTTGTTCTTTTCAGCGGAGTTAAAAGAGGTATTGAAGCTGCAAATAAAATTTTCATGCCTATTCTTTTTGTTCTTATCCTTCTTTTAATGTTTCGTGCTGTAACTCTTGACGGAGCCTTAACCGGACTTAATTATCTTTTTAAGCCAGATTTTAGCAAAATTTTTGAACCTAAAGTTTGGGTTGCTGCCTATGGTCAGATTTTCTTTACCCTGAGTATTTGTTTTGCAATCATGGTTACTTATTCAAGCTATCTTCCAGAAGATTCTGATATAAATAACAATGGAATGATGACAGCTTTTATAAACTGTGGATTCAGTATGCTTGCAGGTATTATGGTTTTTGGTATTTTAGGTTATATGGCTGCAAAAGAAGGGGTTGGAATTGAAGATGTTGCTGGTGCAGGTGTTGGTCTTGCTTTTGTTACAATTCCAAAAGCAATCAACCTTCTTCCGGCTCCATGGCTTTTTGGGCCGCTTTTCTTTACCTGTATAGTCTTTGCAGGTCTTTCTTCAATGATTTCAATTTCTGAGGCCTGTTGTTCGGCTATAATGGACAAGTTTTATGTTACAAGAAAAACAGCAGTTACAGGCTATGTTTTTATAGGATTTCTTTCAAGTATAATTCTTATGACCCAAGGTGGTCTTTATGTACTTGATATCACAGACCATTTTATCAATAACTTTGGAATCGTTTTTGCCGGTATAATTGAAATCCTTTTTATTGGATGGCTTTTTAGGCTTGAGTCTGTAAGAGAGCATGTAAACGCCATTTCAGATTTTACAGTTGGCAAATGGTGGAATTTCTGCCTGATGGCTGTAACTCCAATAGTTCTTGGGTATATGGGAGTAATGAACCTTGTAAACGATCTTACAAAACCCTATGAAGGTTATCCTTTTGAAGCTCTTCTTATGTACGGATGGGCTGTTGTTATAGGTGTTTTTGTGGTTGGAGTACTTCTTCATTCCGTTACTAAAAACAATTAATTTTAAGGAGAATATAATGGAGTTTTCAGCAGTATTGATGATGATTTTCGGTCTTGGGGTTACTTGGGGCGGAGCTGCTATTTGTATAAGAATAGCAATGAAAAAAAAGTAATTAATCATATTTTGTAAAATTCTGAAATTTAAAAAACTTTAAAAAGGGTGGTTAACCTGCCCTTTACCATAGGGATTTATAATTTCTTAAAAAATTCGGCATAGTCGTTGTAGCGGCTATGCCGTTTTGCTTTCTTTGCTAGGGATATTGGTCCAATTCAGTTATAGTGTATCCTGATTTTCTAAAGATTGGTTGAAAAAGAGGAGAAAGATCCATGGGAAACAGAAAAGAACAAGAAAGAGCAGAATTACACCGCACCATCTGGAGTATGGCCAATGATTTAAGGGGTAGTGTAGATGGTTGGGATTTTAAACAATATGTTTTAGGTATGCTCTTTTATAGATATATCTCAGAAAATATTACTTCATACATAAATAAAGGAGAGCATGAAGCAGGATTTAAAGACTTTGATTATGCAAGATTATCTGATGAAGATGCTGAATCTGCTAGAGAAGATCTGGTAAAAACTAAGGGCTTCTTTATACTGCCAAGCGAGCTTTTTGAAAATTTAAAAGATAGGGCAGAGGGTGATGACAACCTTAACGAAACTCTTGAAGCTATCTTTAAAAACATAGAAGCTTCCACAAAGGGAACAGAAAGTGAAGTTAATTTTAAAGGTCTTTTTGATGATTTAGATGTAAACTCTAATAAATTAGGTAGTTCAGTAGTAAGAAGAAATGAAAAACTAGTTAAACTTATAAATTCAGTAGCAGAAATGAAACTGGGATCTTACCAGGATAATACAATAGATGCCTTTGGTGATGCTTATGAATACTTAATGTCTATGTATGCTTCTAATGCTGGAAGATCTGGTGGAGAATATTTTACCCCTCAAGAAGTATCAGAGCTTTTAACCAAAATAGCCCTGGTTGGAAAAACAGAAGTAAATAAAGTTTATGACCCTGCCTGCGGATCTGGTTCCCTGCTTTTACAATCTGCTAAAATTTTAGGAAAAAACAATATAAGGCAAGGTTTTTTTGGGCAAGAAATTAATATGACAACTTACAATTTATGCAGGATAAATATGTTTTTGCATGATGTAGGCTTTGATAAATTTGATATTGCCAATGCAGATACTTTAAAAGATCCTCAGCACTGGGATGATGAACCATTTGAAGTAATTGTATCTAATCCTCCCTATTCCACTAAATGGGATGGAGATGCAAATCCTATTTTGATAAATGACCCTAGATTTTCACCGGCAGGGGTTTTAGCACCAAAATCAAGGGCAGATTTAGCCTTTATAATGCATTCATTAGCTTGGTTGTCAACAAATGGAACTGCTTCTATTGTATGTTTCCCAGGGGTCTTATATAGAAGCGGAGCAGAGCAGAAAATAAGAAAATATTTAATAGATAATAACTATGTAGATGCGATTATTCAACTTTCAGATAATCTATTTTTTGGAACTTCTATAGCTACTTGTATTATGGTACTTAGGAAGTCTAAATCAGAAAACTCAACTCTTTTTATTGATGCATCTAAAGAGGCTATAAAAGTTACTAATAACAATAAGTTAACTGATGAAAACATAGAAACAATCTTGGATATATACAAGGGCAAGGAAGAAATTCAATATGTGTCTAAGTTAGTTCCTAATGATGAAATAGCGAAAGAAGATTACAACTTATCAGTTTCTACATATGTGGAGATAGAGGATACAAGGGAAAAGATAGATATAAGGGTTCTCAATAAGGAAATAAAAGAAATCGTTACTAGACAAGACGAACTAAGGAAGGCCATAGATGAGATAGTAGCAGAAATTGAGGTGGAATAGATGGCTAGGCTAGATAAATTAATAGAAGAACTTTGTCCACATGGGGTGGAGTATGTGGAACTTAAAAACATATCTCAATTATTAAATGGATATGCATTTAAAAGTAATAGATACAGTAAAGAAGGTATTAGAGTAATAAGAATATCTGATGTACAAAAGGGAAGTATTTCTAATAAAGATTTAAAATTTTACTCTGAAGATAGTATTGAAGATATCCAAAGATATTTGTTGAAAGAAAATGACTTAGTTATGTCCTTAACTGGAAATGTTGGAAGAATTGCAATGATATTAAACAAACATCTTCCGGCAGCTTTGAATCAAAGAGTAGTATGTATAAAAGTGAATGAAGAAAAAGTTTTAAATAGATTTTTGTTTCACTTTTTTGACCAGGATTCCTTTGAAAATATAGCTATGAGGAATTCAACAGGTGGAGGCCAAAAAAATCTTAGTACTACATGGTTAGGAAACTTTTCTATCCCCCTACCCCCACTCCCTGTCCAAGAAGAAATTGTCCGTATTCTGGACAATTTCACAGAGCTTACAGCAGAGCTTACAGCAGAGCTTACAGCAAGGAAAAAACAATATGAATATTATAGGGATGAGTTATTGACCTTTGGAGATGAGGTGGAATGGAAGACTTTAGGGGAGGTAGGAGAATTAATAAGAGGTAGTGGGTTACAGAAGAAACACTTTAGGGCTGAAGGGGTGCCCTGTATTCATTATGGTCAAATATATACTTATTATGGTACTTTTGCAGATGAAACTATCTCTTTTGTAACAAAAGAACATTCTAAAAAACTTAGAAAAGCACAAAAAGGAGATGTGCTTATTTCTGGAGTGAGTGAAAACATAGAAGATATTTGTACCCCGTTGGGATGGTTTGGAGATGATGTTTGTATAAGTGGAGATATGTTTGCATTTAGACATAATCAAAATACTAAATATATAACTTACTTATTAAAAACTACTGATTTTAGTAGATATAAAGAAAGGTATGCACATGGTGCAAAAGTTACAAGATTAAGTAGAGATAGATTACTTGAATATAAAATCCCTATACCTCCCCTAGCCGAACAAGAACGTATAGTATCTATCCTAGACAAGTTCGATGCCCTAGTTAATGACATCTCCATAGGTCTACCAGCAGAAATAGAAGCAAGGCAAAATCAATATGAATACTATAGGGAAAAACTGCTTACCGTCAAAGAATTAAATTCAAATGAGGCTTAGAAATGACTTTTTATAATATAGTAGCTTCTACTGAAGAGCAAACTGTAGTTGCTGAATATATTTCAGAATTTGGGGGTGAAGGAAAAAAGCATCAATCAGAAGCTGAATTGGAAAAAGAATTTATCAGCCTGCTTAAAGAGCAGGGCTATGAATATTTAAGCATATTATCTGAACAAAACTTTATTGATAACTTAAGAAAACAATTAGAAAAGTTAAACAATATTACTTTTTCTGATAAGGAATGGGAAAGATTTTTCAAAGAGTCCATTGCTTCTGCCAATGAAGGAATAATAGAAAAGACCAAAAAAATCCAAGAAGACCATATCCAGGTACTTAGGCTTGACAATGGAACTTCAAAAAATATTTATCTGATAGACAAAAAAGACATTCACAACAATAGATTACAAGTTCTTAATCAGTACGAAGAAGACGGTGGAACTTACAAGAGCCGTTATGATGTTACTATTTTAGTAAATGGCCTTCCTCTTATTCATATAGAATTAAAAAGAAGAGGAGTAGCCATAAGGGAAGCTTTTAATCAAATTAACCGCTATCAAAGGGATTCTTTTTGGGCTTCCCATGGGCTTTTTGAGTATGTTCAGCTCTTTATTATATCCAATGGAACTCATACTAAATATTATTCTAATACAATAAGAGATACCCATATTAAAGAACAGCTAAAAGGCAGACAAAAGAAAACTAATAAAACATCCAATAGCTTTGAGTTTACTAGCTTTTGGGCAGATAACAACAATAGAATTATTTCAGATTTAGTTGATTTTACCAAGACTTTTTTTGCTAAACATACTATTTTAAACATTTTAACTAAATATTGTGTTTTCACCAGTGAAGATTTGCTTTTGGTAATGAGACCATATCAAATAGCTGCATCAGAAAAAATTTTAAATCGTATATTAATATCTACTAATTATAAGAAAACCGGAACAAAAGATGCAGGTGGCTATATTTGGCATACCACAGGTTCTGGTAAGACCCTAACTTCCTTTAAGGCTGCAATACTTGCCACAGAAATACCCACAATCGATAAGGTTATTTTTGTAGTAGATAGAAAAGATTTAGACTATCAAACCATGAAAGAATATGATCGCTTTGAAAAAGGAGCTGCTAATGGTAATTCCTCTACTAGAGTACTTCAAAGACAATTAGAAAACAAAAACCAGCATGGTGGTTATGAGGATTATAAAATAATAGTAACTACCATTCAAAAACTAGATGTCTTTATAAAAAAGAATAAGAAACATGATATTTATAATAAACACGTTGTTCTAATCTTTGACGAGTGCCATAGGTCTCAATTTGGTGATATGCATAGGGCTATTATTGGAAACTTTAGGAATTACCACATATTTGGCTTTACAGGAACACCCATATTTGCAGCCAATGCACCATCTGGAGGCAATCCAGCTTTCTCTACTACTGAGCAGGTTTTTGGCGAGAAACTCCATACCTATACCATAGTAGATGCTATAAATGACGGAAATGTCCTGCCCTTTAGAATTGACTTTATTAATACCATAAGAACACCAGCTCATATAGAAGATGAAAAGGTTTATGCCATAGACAGGGAAAAAGCCCTAGCTGCACCAGAGAGAATATCTGAAGTGGTAACTTATATACTAGACCATTTTGACCAAAAGACAAAAAGACAGTCCTTTTATTCCTTTACAGCTAAATGGGAGGAAAGAGAAAAAGATAGTAAAGAAATTATAGAAAAAAGAGAATCTAGAAGGGTGGCAGGCTTTAACTCTATTTTTGCAGTTGCCTCTATTCCTATGGCTATTAAATATTATAGTGAATTTAAGAAACAAATAGAGGAAAACAATAAAGACTTAAGAGTAGCCACAATCTTTTCCTTTGCTCCTAATGAGGAAGAGATAGACGGCATACTTGCTGATGAAAACTTAGATGCAGATAATTTAGATCAGTCATCTAGGGACTTTTTAGAATCAGCCATAAAAGATTATAATAAACTTTTTTCTACTAACTTTGATACTTCCTCAGACAAGTTTCAAAACTACTATAAGGACCTGTCTCTAAGGGTTAAAAATAGAGAAGTTGATATTTTGATAGTAGTAAATATGTTCTTAACTGGATTTGATGCTACCACTCTAAACACTCTTTGGGTGGATAAAAATTTAAGACAACATGGATTAATACAGGCCTTCTCAAGAACAAATAGGATTTTGAACAGTGTAAAGTCCTTTGGCAATATAGTTTGTTTTAGGGACTTGAAGGAGGAAACTGATAAGGCAATAGCTCTTTTTGGTGATAAAGATGCAGGAGGAATAGTCCTTCTTAAAACCTATGAAGAATATTATGAAGGTTATTCTAAAGACGGAGTCTATCAACCGGGTTATAGAGATCTTGTGAAAGATTTAAGGGCAAAATATAAATTAGGACAACCTATTATAGGTGAATTTGATCAAAAAGAATTTATAAAGCTTTTTGGCAAAATCCTAAGACTTAGAAATATATTAATTTCATTTGATGAATTTGAAAATGACAGGCTTTTAGGTGAAAGAGAGCTTCAAGATTATCAAAGTGTTTATATAGATCTTTACCAGGACTTTAAGGGTGGAAAAACTGGTGATAAAGAAAACATCAATGATGATATAGTTTTTGAGATTGAGCTTATCAAGCAAATAGAAGTGAATATAGATTATATTTTAATGCTGGTAGCCAAATATAAAGACTCTAATTGTAAAGATAAGGATATTTTGACGACCATTGATAAGGCTATAAATTCATCCATAGAGCTTAGGAGCAAAAAGGATCTTATTGAAAGTTTTATTGCCCAAGTTAATGCCTCTACTGAGGTAGATGAAGATTGGAAAATCTTTTTAAACGATAATAAAGAAAAGGATATAGAAAAACTAATCAAAGAGGAAAACTTGAGGGAAGAAGAAACTAGAAAATTTATTGATAATGCCTTTGAAGATGGTTTCATAAAAACTACAGGAACAGATATAGATAGGATAATCCCTCCAATATCTAGGTTTGCTTCTAATAGTAGGAGTATTAAGAAACAAACAATAATCGACAAGCTATTGGCTTTTTTTGAAAAATACTTTGGACTGGTATAAGAAAAAAACTTTTATGCTATTTCATATTTAAAGATATGACAATCTGGGTATAGGTTATTGGTCTTTTTTTTTAAGTAGCGAAATTTTTTTAAGAGAAATAAAAATCTAAAACCGGGTGGTAAAATGCGAGCTGGAATTGTTGTTAAAGAAAGTGATTTAAAAGTTAAAAAAACTTCTAAAGATTTCGGAGCCTGGCTTGAAACAAAAGGTGTGGAGGTTATTTTTAGAGAAAAAAAAGATCATTTAAGCCCTCCAAATCCTTTTACTGCACCCAAAAATTTGGATATTATTTTTGTTTTAGGGGGAGACGGAACCTTTCTTTCAGCAGCAAGATGGGTTGGAAAAAGTGAAATTCCTTTAATGGGTATAAAATTTGGAGAAGTAGGGTTTCTTGCAGAAACAGAAGGCTCAATGCTTTATGAAGCCGTTGAAAAAGTTATAAACAAAAACTTCTCTGTTGAAAAAAGAATGAGATTCCAGGTTGAATTAATAAGAGAAAACCAGGTTGTTTTTTCCCAGCTTGCATTGAATGAAGCAGTAATAGGCAAGTCAGGGCCGGCAGGGCTTTCAAGAATTGATATTGAAATTGACAGCCACCATGTAACCAGATATTCGGGAGACGGACTTATAATATCCACTCCTACAGGATCTACGGCATATTCCCTTGCTTCAGGAGGGCCTGTGGTCCATCCTGTTATTGAAGCAATGCTTCTTGTTCCCATTTGCCCGTTTACTTTGACCAACAGACCGCTTATAATATCTGACAAAAGTACAATTTGTGCAAGACTTTCGCCAAAGTCTGCTTCTCCTCTTAAGCTCAGTGTTGATGGACAAAAGGAGGCCGAGCTGTTTCACGGAGACTGGGTGATAATAAAAAAGTCCAGTCCCGTTCACCTTGTAACCCTGCCAGACCAGTCTTATTTTGATATACTTAAGACCCGGTTGAAATGGAGTGGAGAGAGAATATGACCAACCAAATTTCATTTGATATGTTTTCATTAAAAGACCAGCTTGAAACCTTGAGTTCTTTTCATCCTTTTTATGAATACACCATAGATAGGTTGCAAAGGGTTTCTATTATAGGCAATCTTTTGAGAAGACAAAGTTCTTTGTTTTTTAAGGATATTGAAAAAGGGCAGCCCCCTGTTATTTCATTTAATTACGAGATAATTATGGATGCCCGTAAATTTGACAAGCCTGTTAATTATGCTCTTACAAAAATTATTGAAAGAAGGAGCGATGAAAAAAGAAGAAAAGAAGAAAAAGAGAAAAAAGAAAGGGATTTAAGAACTCTTGCTGATAGAAGAAATGTTGAAATTACTCCCCTTGCAGCATCTGATGAAACCAAGATCAGGCCCATTATAATTATTGATCCAAGGTCTGGGGGAGGGCCTGGAATAGCAGGTTCAAAAAAGAATTCAGAAATTGGGATGGCTCTTCAGGCGGGGCATCCTGTTTATTATATTATATTTTTTCCTGAGCCCGAAAAGGGTCAAACCCTTGAAGATGTAAAAAATGCAGAAATTAAATTTATTGAAGAAGTTATCCGGCTTCATCCTAATGCCCCAAGACCCTCTGTAATAGGAAACTCCCAGGCGGGATGGGCACTTGCAATGCTTGGAGCCGAAGAACCAGATCTCATGGGTCCTCTTATTTTAAATGGCTCTCCAATTTCTTATTGGGCCGGAGTTGAGGGAAAGCATGTAATGAGATACAGAACCGGAATTATGGGTGGATGCTGGTATGTGTCTTTTTTAAGCGATTTGGGAAATGGATATTTTGACGGAGCACATCTTATTTCAGGTTATGAGGCCGTAGATCCTGCAAATACGTTTTTTAGGCATCCTTACAGGCTTTTTTCCAATGCTGACAAGGGACACGGTAATTATTTGAATTTTGAAAGATGGTGGAATAGTTATTATATGATGACTGAGGAGGAAGTGAACTTCATAATCAACAAACTTTTTATTGAAAACAGTCTTGAAAAGGGCGAGCTGGGATTTAAAGACGGTAAAAAAATTGACTTAAAGGATTTAAGAGATCCTCTTGTGCTTTTTTCCTCAGATGCAGACAATATAACTCCTCCCCAGCAGGCATTGAACTGGATAGTAAAAGTCTGGGGATCTGTTGATGAAATTAAAAAAGAAAATCAGGTAATTGTTTATCTTCTTCACGATAATATAAGGCATATGGGAATTTTTGTATCTGATAGAATTGCAATAAAGGAGCACAAGGGAATAATAGAAAGTGTTGATAAACTTGGTTATCTTTCCCCGGGTCTTTATGAAATGATTATTGAAAAAAGCGACCCAAGATACAGTGAAAAAGAATATGATATAAGGTTTGAGGAAAGAACTTTTGAAGATATAAAAGATCTTGGTGATTCAGGCGATGATGATGAGTTGAGTTTTTATCCTGTTGTTTCAGTATCCTGGTGGAATGACAGGCTTTATATCAGAACTTTAAGACCTTTGGTCAGAGCTATGGTAAACAAATGGAACGCTCCTTTTATAAAAATGAATCACCCACAAAGAATTGTAAGATATGTTTTTTCTGATATCAATCCTTTGATGTATTTGTTTAAAGTAACTGGAAAACTCTCACACAGAAACAGGGTTCAAGCTACAAGGGAAAATCCTTTTGTAATCTGTGAGGAAAAACTTGCCGATTTTATTGGTGACTGCCTTGATTTCCAAAGAGACTTAAGAGACAAGTATCAGGAACAACTTTTTAGGCAAATTTATGGAAATCCCTTTGTAAGAGCAATGTTTCCTTCAACTTCAGATGAAAAAATTAAAAAAGAAACTTCCTCTTTTCAGTCTGCTGATAGATTTAAAAAGTACAGGGGAGGTTTTGAAGAGGCTGTTATAAGAATGATGGTTGCAGTTGCACTGGTTGATAAGTCGTTTAGTGAATATGAAATCAATGCCATAATTGCTGCTGCCAACACCCATCCTAAACTTAAAATTATTGACGATAAAAAAATAAAAACTATTATTCATCAGCAGTCTTCAGTTTTAAATCAGGATTTTAAAGGGGGAATTGAAAGCCTTGAATATCTTATCAAAAACCAAGAGGAAAGGCTTGAAGCTGTTGAAATGATGAAAAAAGTAGCTGCTTCTGATTTTGACACTTCTTCTGAAGAAGATAAATTGATAATTGAAGTGATGGAAATTTTTGATATTATATAAAATAAATTTACAAATTTTATTGATTAGATTCTAAATAAAAAAACCGGGAGCTTTTTCAGGCAACCGGTTTTTTGTTTATATAGTTTTTTCTGTATTTTTACCTATATAAATCCTTTTTTAAGTCAGCGTATCGAAGCATAACCACCAGGAATTCCTCCTTTTGAAAAAACAATCTGCCAAAGAGAAGTCTTCCTTGCTTTGAATATCCCGGCACACATGAGAAGATAGTATTTCCACATTCTGTATAATTCATTATCTTTGTTTTTTTGTTTTACTTCAGTCCAGTACTTATCAAAGTTGTTAAACCAGGCTTTTAAAGTTTTGTAATAGTCAAATCCAAAATTATGCCAATCTTCAAGAACAAAAAGTTCATCTGTGTTCTTTGTAATTTCACCTGCTTTTGGAATAACTCCTCCTGGGAAAATATATTTGAGAATCCATGGATCGCCTCTTCTTTGATCCTTTGGGGCTCCAATTGTATGAAGAAGGAACAAACCCTCATCTTTTAGTATAGTTTGCATGATTTTAAAAAAAATTTTAAAATTTTTTGGGCCTATTGCTTCAAACATTCCAACAGATACAATTTTGTCAAATTTTTCTCCTGGCTGAAGGTATTTTTCCGGGTATCTATAATCGCACAAACAAAAATTTACTTTGTTTCCGCAAAGGTTTTTTGCATAATTATGATGTGACTCAGATATATTTACACCTGTGACCCTGCATTTGTATTTTTCTGCCATGTATTTTGAAAGTCCTCCAAATCCGCTTCCCATATCAAGAACTTTTTCGTTTTCTTTTAAATCAAGTTTTTTGCAGATTAAGTCAAATTTGGCAATTTGTGCCTCTTCAAGGGTTTTTGCTTTATTCCAATAGCCGCAGGTATAGCTCATTGTGCTGCCAAGCATTTTTTTGAATAACTCAAGATCAAGATCATAATGCTGTTTTGCCACTCTTTTTGATTTTTTAAAGGTTTGCTGGTTAAAAATTTTGGCAATTAAAAGACTGGCTATTAATTTTATGTTTCTTTGGATTTTGTTTCTGACCTTTGCTTTTATAACCCTGTAGAAAAACTCATCAAGCTGTTGACAATCCCACCAGCCTTCCATATATGCTTCTCCAAGCCCTAGAGAACCTTTGGATAGAAACTTTTTATAGAATTTTTCATTGTGAACTTTGATATCCCATGGGTTATCGCCTATAGTAACTTCGGCCAGTTTTCCAAGATCGAGGACAAGAGATTTGTAACTCATTATTCTCCTCCTTAATATGCAAGACTGATCAGTTGAGGGACGAAATAAATTTTAGATTTTCAACCAATTGTTGGCTGAATTTTAGTGTTTACTTTAAAAAATATGAAACACCCAGTTTCGCTTTTAGTCAAGGAAATATTTGTTTTTTTATTTAAAGTATTACAAAGTAAAAAGTTTTTATTTTCTATAGTCCTTTAGTTTTAGAATTTGCTCTGCCATTTCAGTCAATGAAAGAGTTTCAATCCTGCTGTTTTTATAAAGGTCAAAGCTTTCATTGCTTTTTTCAAGATCTTTTATAGATTGATCAATTCCTGAAATATCAGAAAGATGAGAAACTCCCCATAAAGCACATCCTTTTACCTGGGGGTTTTTATGATCAAGTAAAACTTTAGTTACATATTTTGTATAATGGTCTATTTCCTGAGTTTCTTTTAAAATTTTTCCCACTGCCCAGGCAGCTCCGGGATGAAGAGCTTCATGATCAAGAAAAGATGAGCTTAGAGGATCTGAATAAGAAATTATTATTTTAAAAAATTCATTGAGTATTTTTTTATTATTTGAGGCTATTTCAGCCATTGCTTCAACAGAACCCCAGCCTATTCCCCCTGATTCTTCATTGAGATTCCACATCAGCTGTCTCATTAAGTCTCTTACCTGCTCTATATTTTCTTCAGCAGCATCTTTTGCCAAAAGACCTAAAAGCTCTGAAGCTCTGAATTTTATAAGAGGATCCGGGTCAAATAAAAGTCCTTTTAAAGGTCCTGCAAGCTGTTTGAACTTAAAAGAATTTAATTCTTTAACTGCCTCAGAAGGAGGGGCAGACTCAATTTTGGTTTTTATAAGTTTTTTTAGTTTTTTATAATTCAATTGTGCCTCCTTTTATAAATTTAACCTGGATTTAACAGGCTGAACAGATCTTGGCTTACAAGTTTTGAACAACAACTATGGCAAAGATTAAGTTCATATATAAATTATAAACTAAGAAGCTTATTTGAAAATTCAATGAAAAATATAAAAAGATGGGGATGGAATGGAGCGGGAGACGAGTTTCGAACTCGCGACATTCAGCTTGGAAGGCTGACGCTCTACCAGCTGAGCTACTCCCGCTAAAATAAAAAAATTGGAGCCAACGAAGGGACTCGAACCCCCGACCGGCTGATTACAAATCAGCAGCTCTGCCAGCTGAGCTACGTTGGCTTTCATTTTTACGAAACAATTTGTTATCAGAATATTTTTTGTTTGTAAAGAGGTGAATTGAAATTATCCAGTGATTGGCAAAAGTTGTTTACTTTGGGCAGGTAAATTAATCATAAAATTTTTATTTAAGTAATTGTTTGTTTTTCCCCTCTAAAGAGTTTGTTGTTATCCTTGAAAACCGATAAATCATTTGATTTTAACTAGTTACTGGATCTAATTTTTTTATAAAAATCAACTATAATAGCTATAAATTGATAAGTTCAATAAAAAAGTGTAAATATAAGTTTGGATAAACTTTTGTTTTTTATTGAAATAAAGTTTAAGGATGCTTTTATGAATAAAAATAAAGGGTTCACTTTTATAGAGGTAATTACAGTAATTGTTATTATTGGAATTATTTCTGCGGTTGCAATTGCAAAAAGTTTCAATTTTCAGGAAACAGCAAATGAAAATTCTGCTGTTGCAAAGTTTAAAACCCATCTTGTTTATGCACGTACAAACGCTCTTAATTCTGATAAAAAATGGGGAATAGGTTTAGAAGGTAATTTGGGTTATTATTTGTTTAAAATAGAAAATAATGCTTCTAAAAAACAATATCTCCCTGGTGAAGAAAATCTTGTTGTTAAACTTTCTGAATCTGGGAATTTAAGTATTTCAGGACACGATATTGTTTTTAATAGCTTTGGCCATCCTTCATTGCCTTCAGATTCTGAATCTACAATAACAGGTTCTGAATTTACAATAAATTTTTCTTTGGGAAATAAGTCTTTAAAAGTTCATAAATCAGGTTATATAAAATGATAAAACTTTCTTCTAAAAACGGGTTTACCCTTATTGAAATAATTGTCTCTCTTATAGTAGCTTCAATTTTAGCCAGTATTCTCATCACTTTAATGCAGTCGGTTTTTTCCAAAACAGGACAATCTCTTCTGGAAACCTCTGCTGCTCATCGTGTGGGAGTGGCCATGGACAGAATTACAGCTGTTTATACAGATACTGGTGCAAATTCAGCAGCTTTTCTTGAAAAACTCAGTGATGAGACTTCCAATAAAAACTTTAAGCTTATAAAAACATGGTATGACTCCCCGCCTTTTAACGATGAAGGTGTTGGTTCGGAATCAGGAGCATTATTTTTAAAAATCGAGATTATTGATAATTTATCTCCTTCAATATCTTTAACCTCAATTTTTTGGCTTAGGAAATAAAATGATAAAAAATATTGCTGATAAAAACGGATTTACCCTGGTTGAGATTATTGCAGTTCTTCTTATAGCTTCCTTTTTAACTGCTTTGGCAGGGCTTGGAATAGTTCAGCTTACAAAAAGTTATCTTATGGCAAAAGAATCTTCTTCAATTTCAAGCGAAGCAGACTTTGCTCTTATAAGAATAAGAAAAAGTGTGAGAAATCTTGTGGATATAGAATCTGCTTCTGATAATGAGCTTGAAATTGTAAGGGTAAATAATGAAAATATAAGGATAACAGAAAAGTTTAAAAAAGAAGATAAGTCTTTAAATCTTTGGGTTGATGGTGAAAACTTCGGGCCTTTAGCTCAAGGTTTTGAAAATTTTAAGTTCAGTTACAATAGCGGGAAAAAAGGCCAAGGCAACTGGGATATTTCAAAAGATGATAAAAAAGACCTTGAATCAGTAACTGCAGAAATTGAATATTTAAACCCTTTTAATACAAATCTTAAATTTAAAGATACAATTCTTCCAAGAAACACTTTTTATGGTTCGGGGCTGGACGAATTTACTCCGTCAACTCCAGGTGATGATGAACCTGATCCACCCCCTGGAGGAGGGGATGATCCCACCCCGGGAAATCCTTCTTGTTTTATATCAGCAGGAGAGTTTGAAAAAGCTTTAAGCTTAATTAAGAATATAAAAACAAATTTTTTATCCAATGAAAATTTTTCAACTTTAATTTTAAAAAAATATTCTTTGATTTGTTTTTTCATTTTTGGAATTTTTTTGGTTATGGGAAAATTTATAATCAGTTTTTTAAATAAGAAAAGAAAATTTTCTTTTGCTAATAATAAGGGCAGTATTTTAATTGCAATTATAGCTACAATTGCTGTTGCAGGTATTCTTGGAGCCGGAGCCATTGCTTTTTTAACTTCAGGAGAAAGCCAGAATGTGTCCAGGCTTTTTGGCCAAAGGGCATATTATAATGCTGAGTCAGGTTTTAGATATGCTTTATCTGCTATTATGGAAGAAAAAGATAATGACACTGCTTTTGCAGAAAATATAATAAATAAAGGCAAGCTTTTTAAAACCGGTGATTCAGAAGGGTTTTATCTTGATTTTCAATCCTATTATTTCAGGCCTTCTTCAGGTGTACTTGTATCTGTTGGAAATCCTCCTGATTCAATAAAAGCAGGTATAAACATTTCACAAGGGAAGTTTGAGCTTAAAGTCAAAGATAAGTCAAAAAGGGAAATTTATTCTGTTAAAGATATTAATTATGATTCAGGAAAAATCACAGCTAATGATTTTCCAAAAAATATGGATAAAGATGAAAATGCTTTTATTGTAATAAGTGCAGACGAAGACAAAATTGTTAGTGAAGGCGGTGAGATTAAAATCAAGGGAGAACTTAAAGCCTTTATTCCCCCTTTTAACGGAGTTGTGGCTATAAATGGACATACTCTCATGTATGAAAGGTTTGAGGGGGATACTCTCAAGGGTTTAAAGGCCTTGCCTTTATCAGGTAGTCAGTTCCCTGGTTCAGGGGTCGAAATTAATGATGATACTGATATTGTTTTCCGCAGATATGTAAAAATAGTTTCCACAGGGGTTGCTGGAGAAGGCAGTTTTAAAGAGGCAAGGGTTGTTCTTTCACGCAATCAGCCCCTTTATTCAAAAGACGATTTTGCAATTTTAAGTGAGGTTTTTGATGGACTGAAAGAATATGAAAAAAGTCAGAGTGTTATTGGAGGTCATAAGCTTGACAAAGATACAGGTATTTTAAAGGTTACTGAAACCAAAGGAGCTCCTCCAAAGGGAAAAGAAAGCCTTTTTGAATATAATTGGAGTGAAGAAGAAAAATCTTTTTTAGAAAAAATGTGGAAAAAATCAGGTAATACTCTTTCCTATGAAGGTCAGGTTAAAATTAAATTTACTGAAGATGAAGATGATCTCACTGGTGAAGCTAATTATCCCGGGAATTATATGCCGGGAATATCTTTCAGGCTTAGGGGAGAATCAGATTATTATGGAATTTCTTTTATGAGGGGTGTTACTGGAAAGACCAAAGGGGAGGATAACGATGATATTCCAGATGAGTTTTTTTATTTAGATAAAAAGGATAAAAAGAATCACCAACTAACAGCTGGTTGTGTTGATCCAATTTATAATATGGTAAGTTGGGATGAAGATCCTCCCCTTGATGGTATTCCCTATCTTGTTTTTTGGCAGAAAGAAGGAAAAAAGTTTGACTGGCTTTCTTATATGCCTCTTGTTAGTGCTGAACTGTGTATTATTTATCAGTATAGTCAAAGTAGTGAAAAAGTAATGTTTGATAGAACTGTATTTCTTGATTTTGAACTTGAGGCAGGAGATTATGCGGATTTTGGGTCTGTTACTTGGCTAGTTTCGGGAGGAGTATACTTGAAAGAAGTTCAAGTTCCTGAAGGTTTTGAAGTAACTCTTTATACTAAACAAAATTTTAAAGGCGAAGCTGTAAGCTTTACCCAGACTACAGGGTTTGGTTTGTTAGGAAAATTTTTTGCCTCAGCAAAAATTACTTATACCGGTGGTTCTGGCTATTATGATGGAGAATTGTCTGATTATACCTATGACAATTCATTCCTTGCATGGAAACTGACAGATAAATTTAATATTTTAAAAACACATACAATTGATGGTCAAGACAATATTTTAGGGCTTCCCGGAGAAATTAAAGTTAAAAATCCCGACGGGTCAGAAGATCTTATGGAAAATTTTGCTTATATTATTGTTCCAACAGATTTAAATGACCAGGAAAAAAAGAAAAACTATAATTACAGGCTTTATATGAAACCCTGGGTAACCCTGGGTTTTAAAATAATGGAACAAGAGGGTGATTTTAATTGTGATGGCAAGAATGAAAAAATAAATAAAGTCACTGCTTTTATAGGTTCAGAAGATGGTTTTTTAAAGGACGGAAAAACAAAGAGGAAAAAATATCTTAACAATTCAGAAAACTCAGAAGATTATTCAGTAAAATGGCCTTCCAGCGGAAATTATTTTACAAATGCTCAATGGGAAGGATTAGGTGTTAAAAAAGATTCAGATGAGCCTGATTTTCCAACAAAGGGAGGATATAGATTTAAAAAAGATAAGTCTATCTGGGGTAATATTGTTGCAAAAGATAAAGATTTAAATAATAAAATTGTTTTTAGTCAAACTTTTTTAACTCCTGATATTAATGACAAAAAACCTGAAAAATATTTTGATGATAACCCTGAAATCGGTCTTCATACCCTGGGAATTGATGCTTCAGAAAAGTTACCAGAAGATAAAAGAGAAACAATTTATTTTAAAGATTTTTACTTTCGCTTTCTTCAAGAAGGTGGAAGTTCAATTGATCTTCCCAGTATAGTAACAGAATAGGAGTAAAATTTAATCTTAAACTGGTTTATAAATTCAAGTTTGTGAATCCAATTGCTTAAAATTATATTGTTTTTAGGGCTCGTTCCCAAGCTCCAGCTTGGGAATGTAATTGACTGATATAATTGTGGTTTTGTTTGAGTGAAAGACTTCTGGTCAGGAGCTTGGGAACAAGTAAAATATCTGATATAAATAAGTTTAAATGAATCAACTAATTCAGGAAAAATTATGCAGGAAAAATTTATAAAAATTATTTCAAATGGAATCAAAAACGGCTCTTCAGATATTCATATAACAGGGGGCCATAGGGTGGTTTTTAGAAAAAACGGTGAAATTTATTTTACCGATGAACAAGGATTTACCAGTGAAGAATTAGATATACTTGTAAAACAAATCCTTAGTCCAAGTGAACTTAAAATTTTAAAAAGAAGATATTCTGTAGATCTTGCAAAAAGTTTTTTTCATATAAGAGTAAGAATTAATATTTTTGTAACAACAAGAGGGTTAAGTATTGCAATGCGTCTTCTTCCCGGAGCAATACCTGATTTTGAAGCCCTTAATCTTCACCCCTGTTTCAAGGAAATTTGTCTGGAGACTTCAGGTCTTATTTTAATCTGCGGTGCAACAGGGAGCGGGAAAACCACAACAATGGCTGCCATGCTCAATCATATAAATCAAAACAGAAGAGCCCATGTTATAACTTTGGAAGATCCTGTTGAATACAGGTTTTCTTCAAAAAATTCTTTTTTTGAGCAAAGGGAGCTTGGAGCCCACCTAACTTCTTTTGATCAGGGACTTTTAGATGTTTTAAGGGAAGCCCCTGATGTGATAATGGTTGGTGAGCTTAGGGAACCTGAAACCATAAGACTTACATTAAATGCAGCAGAATCAGGCCACCTTGTAATCGCATCCCTTCATGCAGCAAATTCTGAAGATGCTCTTTACAGAATTTGTAATTCCTTTCCATCTGAAGCCCAGGACATTGTAAGAACTCAGCTATCATCTGTTTTATCTTTTCTTGTTGTTCAAAAGCTTGAATTTAATGAAAAATCAGGTTTTTATTTGCCTGTTCTTTCCATTTTAAAAGGTACAAGAGCTGTAAAATCTGTAATAAGAGAAAATCGTTTTACACAAATTGAAGGAATGCTTCAAACATCAGCCAAAGACGGGATGTTTACCCAGGAAAGATATATTAGTGATTTTTTGAATAAAAAAACTGTTTTTAATTCCCCGGGCAATATATTTAAGCCTTCAAAAGAATCAACTAAAGAAAAGGAATACAGATCTTTTGTTATTGATTCAAATGAGGGTTTTGAAAGCCATGGTTTTAAAGAAACTTTGGAAAATAAATATCCAAAAATAAAGTTTGAAAATTCAGATAAGGTTCATCGTCCCTTAAAAAAAGCAAGGGATGAAGATTTAAAAACTTATCATCTTCAGGAAGATGCTTCTTTTGAAGATATTATTGCCTCTTTTAAGTCTGAGGATGAAAAATGATAATGTCAGTCCATAATTTTTTTATTTTGAATTTAGGTTCCCTCCGACTCGTTCCCAAGTTCCTGTTTAAAAATGTAAGTATCTGAAATAACAGAGTTTATTTGTATAGATTCATAAGGCGAGCTAATTATTGGCAAGCTCTTTTATCTGAGACGTGGGTTCCCAAGCAAGAGCTTTGGGAACCAGTCAAAGTTACTTCTTACGGTGTCGTTTCTGGTCCTAGTGGAAAGGTTTTCGTTTTTTTAGCTGCATCTACATCTTCAAACCATGCAGGGGTAAGACTAGGAGAACTTGCCTCCTTTACAATTGTAACGGTAACTTTGCCAGTAGTTGGAGCATATTCGTAGGTTGCATCAAAGTCTCCTAATTTAATAGGAATTTCTACAGGTGTAGCGTTAGCAGCTGCTTTTCTCCAAGCAGCATCATAGATACCAGCAGGTTCAAAGCCATTAGAAAGAATAAATTTAGCGTAAGTCATGGTAGCATTGGAAACACCAGCTGCAAGAGCTGCTTCTACTGCTTTTTCTCTGGCTTCAGTCTGCAAATCAACAAACTTAGGCACAGCAACAGCAGCCAGAATACCAAGAATCACAAGTGTTGCAATAATTTCAATAAGGGTAAATCCACCCTGATTGTTAATAAAATTTCTTTTGTTTTCCATTAATTCTCCTTAAATATAATAATGATTAATAAATGTTTTTAATTACTAATTAACTATTAGTATCTTAAATCTAGCATTTTCTATGCCAAATCAATTGGGTTTGTTTAATCTCTTAATTCAACCCTTATAAACCCTTTTAAATCAACCATCTTAAAAAAGGATCTACAAAAAATGTAGATCCTTCATCAAAATCTGTTAGGTTTTAAACTCTTCCACATCAATGGAAAATTTCTTAATTCTGTTCCAAAGGCTTCTTTGTGTTATTCCAAGTTCAATTGCAGCTTTCGATTGAATACCCAAATTGTTTTCCAGAGCTTTTTCAATAATTGAAATTTCAATTTGAGAAAGGGTTTGATCTAAGTTTTGATTTTCTTTTGTATTAGAATCAAAATTTTTTCCAAGTTCAATGGATTTTATTCCTCCAATTTCAGAAGGAAGATTTTCTGGAGATATTTCTTTTTTACCTGAATAAATTCCGGCCCTTTCAATAATATTTTTAAGCTCCCTTATGTTTCCTGGCCAATCATAGTTTTTTAAAAGTTCAAGGGCAGATTTTGAAATTGAAGGAGAATCTGTGTGGTTTTTAATAAAATAATTGGTTAAATCTTTTATATCTTCTTTTCTCTGTCTTAAAGGAGGAAGATTTATCATAATTACTGAAAGCCTGTAAAACAGGTCTTCTCTTAATTTTTTTTCTTTTATAAGGGTTTCAGGGCTTATATTTGCCGCTGCAATCACCCTTACATTGATTTTTATTGTTTTTTCTGTTCCAAGGGGATTGATTTCCTGATTTTCCAATACTCTTAAAAGCTTTGCCTGAACATCAAGGGGCATATCTCCTATTTCATCAAGGAAAATTGTTCCATTGTTTGCCAGAAAAAATTTTCCTTTTTTATTTGAATCTGCTCCTGTAAAAGCACCTTTAGAGTATCCAAAAAGCTCTGATTCCACAAGATTTTCAGGAATGGCAGAGCAGTTTATTTTTATAAGGGGATTATTTTTTCTTTTGCTGTTTGAAACAATAGCATCGCAGACAAGCTCTTTTCCTGTTCCGCTTTCACCTGTTATTAAAACTGAAGCATTGGTTGGAGCCGCCTGAAGGGCTTTTTTAAGCTCGGATTTCATAATATTGGAATTTGTTATTATATCCGGAAAATATTTGAGCTTTTCATCTGATTCCAAAATCTTTTCAAGATAAACAAAAGTTTTTTTTATTTCTTTAAGCTGATCTTTTTCATAGTTTTTTTTGATTTTATCTTTTTTATCATTTGTATTTATCTGGAATTTTTGAGCCAGTTTTTCAGCAGGTTCAAGTAAAAGTTTTAAAATATAAAAACTAAATCCTCCTGAAAAAAACCCAAAGATTATCCCTGTTAAATAAAGATAAGCACAGTCTTTAGGAAAAAACGAACCAATGATCACACTTAAAAAACCCAAAAGTCCTGAAATAAGGGGAATTAAAAAATAAAGATTTAAATTGATTTTCAAATTTATATAGGGCTTCATTTAATTTACCATTTTTGTAAGATCCCACATTGGAAGAAAAATTGCCAAAGCAAAAAATCCCACCACCCCTGCAAGGGCAAGGGTTAAAAAAGGGCCCAAAGCATCTGAAAGCTGTTTTGTTGTATATTCAACTTCAGAATCATAATGACTGGAAATTTCAGCCAGCATTTTATCAAGCTCACCTGATTCTTCACCAATGGAAATCATATTAATAACCATGGGAGGAAAATATTTGGCAGATTTCAAGGGGGTGGAAATTCCCCTGCCTTTTTTAAGTTCTTCGCTTATTTTATTAAATTGTTTTGTAATTGCGGCATTTCCAATTGTATTTCCCAAAATATCAAAGGCTTCAAGCACAGGAACCCCGCTTGTCTGGAGAATTGAAAATATACTGGCAAATCTTGACATTGATGCTTTTACTATAAGTTCGCCAATTATGGGAATTTGAAGGAGAAAACCGTCTTTAATTAAAAGTCCCTTTGGGGTTTTTAAAAATTTTTTCAAAATAAAAAGAAAAACTGCTCCAAAAATTAAAATATAAACCCAATACCCTGAAATAAAACTATAAAGAGTAAGACAAATTTTTGTGGGAAGGGGAAGATCTATTCCTGCACTTTTAAAAATTGTTACAAATTTAGGAATAACAAACATAAGAAGAACAAAAAAAGCAACTCCAAGAAAACAAAGCACAATTATGGGATAATTCATGGCTGATTTTACATCGGATTTTACTTTTTCTTCATGCTCTATTATATAAATCAGTCTTTCAAGAATATTTATAATTGACCCTGAAGATTCACCTGCCTTTAGCATGCTGCAATATAGTTCTGAAAAAATATGGTCATGATTTTTAAAAGCTTTATAAATGCTTATTCCTTCTTTTAAATCACTCCCTATGGTTATTATTGCTTTTTTTAGTTTTAAATTTTCAGTCTGATTTTCCAGGGTGTCAAAAATCTGGATAATTGGAACTCCTGCTGAAAGCATGGTTTTAAGCTGTTTGGTAAATAAAATTAAATCCCTTGATTTTACAGGGGTAAAATAAAGATTTATTTTTTCAAAGGGGTTTTCTTTTTGATCAATTCCTCCTTTTTTAACTTCAACAGGAATATAACCTTTTGCTGCAATTGCTTCTTTTGCTTTTTCAATTGAATCTGCTTCAATTTCTCCTGAAATCAGGTTTCCGTTTTCAGTAAGTCCTTTGTAGGAATATTTGGCCATTTTAGTTCATTACTCCAGAAGCTGCTTCTTCAATTGTTGTAAGGCCCTGGGCGGCTTTTTGGGCTGCGTCTTTTTTAAGGGTTCTTAATTTCCCTTTGGCTATTGAATCCAGTGAAATCTGTCTTGAAGTTTTTCCACTTAAAATCATTTCCTGAACTTCATCATCAATTTCAAGGATTTCATAAATTCCCATTCTTCCTTTGTAACCTGTATTAAAGCAATAACTGCATCCTTTTCCTTTTTTAAATTCATTCAAATCAGATGGTTGCAAGTCCATAAATTCCAAAGCTTTTTGTGGAGGAGAATAGGGTTCTGCACAATAGGGACAGATTTTTCTAATAAGCCTTTGGGCAATGGAAACAACCATTACTGAAGAAACAAGAAAAGGTTCAATTCCCATGTCTATAAATCTTGTAATTGCTCCTGCTGAGTCGTTTGTATGAACAGTTGAAAAAACAAGATGGCCTGTAAGGGCTGCCTGGGTTGCAACTCCTGCTGTTTCACTGTCTCTTATTTCTCCCACCATGATTACGTCAGGGTCCTGGCGGAGAATGGATTTAAGTCCGTTGGCGAATGTCATTCCGGCTTTTCTATTTAGCTGGGCCTGTCTTATTTTTTCCATTCTGTATTCTACAGGATCTTCAAGGGTTATTATATTTATATCCGGTTTGTTTATTTCATTTAAAAGTGCAAATAAGGTCGTGCTTTTACCGCTGCCTGTTGGGCCTGTGGCAAGAATCATTCCGTAAGGTCTTTTTACTGCTCTTAAAAGTTTTTCTTTATCTTTTTTATAAAGTCCCATCTGATCCAGGGTTAAAATCCCGGTTGAGGTATTAAGAAGCCTCATTACAAGATTTTCCCCATAAATTGTTGGAATTGTGGAAACCCTTATATTTATTTCTTTATTATTTATTTGTACTGAAAATCTTCCGTCCTGGGGAATTCTTGAAATAGAAATATCTAAATGGGCAAGAATTTTAAGTCTTGAAATAATTGATAAAAACATTGATTTTGGAGGGCCCGGCACTTCCTGGAGTTTGCCGTCAATTCTAAATCTTACCTGAACATAGGTTCTTTCCGGGCTTATATGAACATCACTTGCCCCTTGTTTGATTGCCTGGGATAAAAGAGCATTTACAAGCCTTATTACAGGAGCTTCTTCGGCCATATTCTGAAGTGATGAGATTTCTGTATCTTCTGAATAACTTCCTTGATCCGGCTCATCTTTAAAATCCATTTCTTCAGCTGCAGCTCTTCCTTCTTCAATCAGCTCATTTTCAACATCGGAACCGTAAATTATACTGAAAAGATGGTTGAACTCCTGTTCTGTGCAGATTACAGGTTCAACTTCCATATTGGTTTCAACTTCAATGGAATCCACAATTCTAATATCAAGGGGATCTGTCATTGCAACCTGAAGAAGGTTGAATTTTTTGTTTAAGGGAGCTGATAGATATTTTCTTGCTGAATTTTTATCAATATATTTTGAAAGATAAGAACTCACAGGGTAATTGTCTGGGTTGTATTTTTTTATCCCTGCTTGTTTTGATATCATGTCAACAATCCTGGCTTCACTTACAACTCCTTCTTTTATAAGGAATTCTCCAAGTTTAAGCCCTGATTTTTTTTGAACATTTATATGTTTTAGTAAATCTTCTTCTGTAAGATGCCCGGAGTCTACAAGCATTTCTCCAAGTCTTTTTCTTCTATTCTGAGTCATAGCCATTTTATGCCTTTGCCTAGTTTGAAATTTCTGAATACTGATTATGGGATTTCAGAATATGGGGAGTTATGAAAATTAAAATTTCTTCATAACCATTGTTTTTTTCAGAACCTTTAAAAAGATATCCAAGAAGGGGAATATCCTTTAAAAAAGGAACTCCATAACTGCTTTTGTTTTGAGTCTCTTTGTTAAGACCGCCTATAACTGTAGTTTCCCCATCAAAAAGAATCATTTCTGTTTCAGCACTTTTGGTTATCACTGTAGGGTTTCCCTGTGAAATATTGGCTTTTGACCAGTCTAATTCATCTTTATTTGTTTTGATTTTAACTTTTAAGGTTTTATCGTCAATTATATGGGGAACCACTTCAAGTTTAAGCACTGCTTTTTTCCATTCAGTACTTACTTCCCCGTCTTCAACTGTCTGGTATGGAACATCGCTTCCGCTTTCAATAATTGCAGTTGAATTATTTAGGGTTGAAATTGAAGGTCTTGAAAGAATATTTAATCTTCCTTCATTTTCAAGGGCTGTAAGCTGGGCTGAAATAAGGCTTACCCCGAGATCTTCATAAATATAGCCAAGGGAAAAACCCTTTTCTGCAACATCAACTCCAAAGTTTGCTCCCCAGCCTCCTTCTGGATTTACAGGAGTGTCCAAAGAATGGGAAGAAGGATCTATAGTTCCGGTTGTTATATAATGATTGTTTTTTCCTTTTCCAACTCCACCCCATTGGATTCCAAGTTCACGGGCTGTATCTTTACTTGTTTCAACAATCTGGGCTTCTATTAAAATTTGTTTTACAGGTTTGTCTGTTTTTTTAAGAAGGTCTTCACATTGGGCTATATCCTGAGCAGAAGCATGGACAATAATGGCGTTGTTTCTTTTATCTATTGCCACGGCTTTTTGAATTGAATCTGCCTGGGAATTGGTTTTGCTTATAAAAGGCCTTATAAGTTCAGCAGAAGTTTCAGGGTCTGAGTATTTGAGAAAAAATACTTTTGTAATAATTTCCTGTTGTTTAAGGCTTTTTCTTTTTTGTTTTTGATCTATAAATTGATTTTCAATTTCAAAATCCCTTTTCATGTCTTCAAGGGTTTTGATTCTGATTGTATTTCCAATAATATTGTAGGTGAGTCCATGACTTCTTAAAATACTGGCAAAGATTTCTTTCCAGGGAGTGTTTTCTGCATGAATATCAGCCTGTCCGCTTATATTTTGACTCAGGATTATATTTTTACCAGCACCTTTTGCAAGAGCTCTTAAAAGAGTGGCAACCTCAACATTTCTCATTTTGATTGTCATTAAGCTGTCAGGTAGTTCATCCATTCCTGAAAGAGCGTCTAAGTCAACTCCGCCCGGAATAAATTGAGGTTTTACCTGGACAACTTCCTTGTCTCCAGGTTTTTGAAAAATAGTTTCTTCAGTTATTTCCTCTGACAAAGGATCAGGAGGGGAATATCCCCTTGAAATTTCTGCTTTTGCTTTCCACTCTTTAAAAAAATTGTCTTTGCCCACTTCAGTTTCTTTTGATGAACATGAAGAAAATGCAAAAATAAAAATAAGAACTAAACCAAGAAGTTTTAAAGCTGTTTTTGTATTTATCATTTATTTTAACCCTGATTTTGTTTCTTCGTTGAATATTTCTACGCTGGTTAAGCCGTCGCTTAAAATAACACTTGAAGGTGAAATTTCTTTTAATTTATATTTACTGCCTTCTATTTGTTCATTTTTTAAATAATCCAGATTGTTTATCACAGCTATTTCAAGCTCGTTTATTTTAATATATCCAAGATATTTGTAGGAAGTAAGTTCTGGAATTACTCCTTCTCCTTTATTTCCAGCCTTTGTCGTGCCTTTTGTATTCATTGATTCCAGTTCCTTAAAATTTATAAAAGGGTCTTTATCAAGGCTTTGGTTGCCTTTTGAAATTATCAGCTTTTCCTTTGCACTTAAATCAGCAGAAGAAACTTGGGCTGAAATATTGGCGGTAAGAGTGGAAATATCCTGGTCAATTTCTGCCCTTGATTTTAGTGTTCCAGGGGATTTGGAGTCTTTGTTCCAAATATAGGTTGAACCAATTTCAAAAATTCCCCACAAAAGAGCTATCCCTGCAAAAATAAGAATAATTTTTTCTCTTGCACTCATAGTTGTTTATCCATGTTTAGCCAAAGTTTTATTAAATAAGTTTTTGTTTTTTCAGAGCTGATTTCGATTGACTCTAAATAAGTAATTTTCTTTTCAGCTTCAAAGGCAGAAAGAAGATTTGGGAAATCAAGAAAATCCCCTTCAAGCTCCAGGTTGAGCAGGAGTTTGTTTTTGTTGTTTTTTGAAGAATTAATATCAGGAGAACATGAAATCATCTTCATCTTTGATTTTGAGGCAATTTCTTTGAAAGAGTCTGGCAGTTTTAGAAGATTGTTGTGGTTTAAAAAACTTTCAAACCCTGTGCTTTCAATTTCTTTTATTTGTTTTTCAATTTCCTTGTTTTTAATCAAAAGCTGGGTGTAAGAAGGATTTAACACCTCTTGTCTTTTTATTTTTGAATCAAGGGCATTTATTTCTTTATTAAGAGAAGAAGATTGTTTTTTAGCAGGGTAAACAACTAGGATTATAAAAATAATAATTAAGCCAAATCCTGAAATGGCGTAACTTATACTTTCGGCTTTTCTTTTTTGTACTTTTGTTCTTTTTGTCATAAAAAACCTAAATTTTGATTAAAGCTGAAAAAGCTATTATTGTTTTGTCATCAAGGGTTAACTTATTTTGTGATTCTAGAGAAACATGGGTAAAAAGGCCTGATGATCTTAAATCCTGGATATAATTTGCAAGTATTGAATTAAGAGAAAATTCTTCTCCAAAAACATAACCTGAAAAAAATATTTCTTCTTTTTTATCATCTAAATCTAAATTAAGTTTTAAATCCTTAATTTTTATATTTTCACAGGTAAAATCTGAAAATTCTTTTAAGAGAACCCGGGGTTCCATTTTTTTGGCTTTTTCTTTTAAGAAACCCTTGTTTTTACGGGTTTCTAAGGCTTTTTCACTAAGCATTGAAGAATTTATTTTTGGCTGATATTTTGAAAGCTGATTTTCAAGATTTTGTTTTTTTTGCTTTAGATTGCTTATTTGATTTTTCTGGACAAAATAAAACCCTGTACAAAAAATTATTGTTAAAAAAACACCTGCAAAAACAGCTCTGTTTGCAAGAGTTATTGTTTTTGAAGCTTTTTGATGTCTTTGGGTGAATAAAATATTGGGAGTGTTTTTATTTGAGCAATAAATTGAGCCAAGTGCTGTGAGAAAGTCATTGTTTTTAAAAATTTCATTTTTATGGCTGGCTGCTACAGATTCATTGATAATATCAAGTGAAGAAAAAACATTTGTTTCTGTGTACCGGGCAATCATTTCAGTAAGAGGGGGATAATCTGCAAGTACTCCGTTGACTATCACTGCTTCAATATTATCTGAGTGAATCTGGTTGTTATAATAGTTTACAGTTCTTTCTACCTGCCTGGCTATTCTTTCAATGGTGCTTTCTATGTTTTTATCTATTTCATTGTTTTCTTCATTATCTTTTTTGCTTTTTATATGTTCTAAAATAATTTCAGTAAGTTCTTCAGGTGTTTTTGATTTGATTTCTTCATTATTATTTTCCAAAGCATTGAGGATAAGAGATTCAGCAAGGCTCATTATTCCGGTTTTTGTCTGCCTTACAAGCTTTATATATCCTTTGGTAAATATGTAAATTTCAAGTGAATCATTTCTGGGATTAATAAAACATATATTTTTGGGACCCTGTCTTAATTTTTCATTTTCAACTATAGCTCTAACTGCAAATGGAATAGAAGTAATTCCAACTACATTGAAGCCTGATTTTTCAAATAGAGATTTTATGGAGTAAACAGTTGATTTTTTGGCAATATAAGCACAGGTACCTTCTTTTGTTACCCCTTTTTCGGTTATGGTTTCTGTTTTTTTAAAATCAAGGAAATAATTTTTTATATCAAAATCTATTTCTTTTTTAAGGGTCCAGTATACTGCGTTTTCAGCTTCCTTTTCATTGGTTTTAGGGACTTTGATATATCTTGTTTCCATTTGGTCATAGGGTAAAATCACCCATACCCTTGATGAAATCTCCCTTGGAATTGTTTTTAAGCACTTAGATACAAAACTACCAAAATTTTCAGATAAAAATGAAATGTTGTCAGGGTAGTAAAATTGTTTTATCCGACCCAGAGTTTTAACTTTACTTTGAGTGTAATCGGGAATTGCAAAGGTGAGGCTTTCTTTGGATATTATTATACCTAAATGGAGTTTTGAATTGAACTTTTTTTTAAGATTTATCTTTTTTTTATGGCAGAGAAAAAGTTTTGCTTTATTCCCATTACACTACCCCGATAATTTTTTAAATTAAGTTTAATTTTTATGCCTTTATTGGCATTATGTCAAGTTTCAACCAGTTTGGTTTAACAAGTCTTTTTAAGCGGCTAAGCCAGTCTTGATTTGGACTTAAGCTAATAAAACTTCTTGGATGAAGTTTGAAAAATAACTTTTGGAATTTAAAAGAAACAATGTTTTCTTGGCCCGGGTTGATTATTAAATGTTCATTAGAGTTTTTCCAGGGCTTTAGGAAGTTAAAAACACCAGAATGATGTCTTGAAACACCATTCTGATTTGAGGTTAGGAAAATAATAAAATCTGAATTAAAAGTAGATTTAAAAAGTAATTATTTCATAACCTTCTTCAATATATGAGGTCATTGAAGGATGGCCGCTCATATCTCCTTTAAGGGGAAGATTTTGTTCTTTTGCAGAATCTAGCCCGCCAAGTTTATATGCACATGCCTTGCAAACAGCATCAACTATATTTTTGGATTTAACTTTTTCCCATAAATCAGGTATTGGCTTGTCTAAAGAATCAAGTTTGGGAATAAGTCCTGCTGAAGCTCCTTCTATGACAAGTTTGATATCATATCCTTTTTCTTTCATATCAAGGCTGTTTAAAAGTACATGAACAAAACACATGGGATCTCCGTTGAATACAAAAAAAGCTATTTTTTTCAAAATTTATCTCCTTGTAAAAAAAAGCCGGCAATAGCCGGCTTTTTAGTGAATCAAATTAAGTTATTCCATTAAGAATCTAGTTTTTCAAGCATGTCGGCGATTTTATATCCAAGTTCCCGACATTTTTCAAGGTCTGACTCATCTGGAACATATTGAACTTTAACACCGGGATCAGCAAGCTCATATCCGGCCTCTTCAATATATTTATTTAAAATTCCCACAGCTTCTCCACTCCATCCGTAAGAACCAAAAGCTGCTCCGATTTTGTTTTTCGGCTTAAGCCCTTTCATATAGGTAAGTATGTCTGAAAGAGCTGGGAAAATATTGTTGTTTAAAGTTGGCGATCCTATAACCACTGCTCCGCAGTCCATCACTTCTGTGATTATATCGCTTCTATGGCATCTTCTTGTATTCATACATACAACTGAGATGTTTTTTTCAGATATTGCATTTGCAATTTCATCAGCCATTCTTCTTGTGCTTTCCCACATTGTATCATAGATAAGCACTGCTTTTTTACCAGGTTTCTGCTCAGCCCATTCCTTGTATTTGTTTATAATTTTTCCAGGGTCTTTTCTAAACATCACCCCGTGGTCAGGGCAAATAAAATCTATTTCAAGATTCATTTCCTCAACATCTTTAACAAGTTTTTTTACAAGAGCAGAAAAAGGAAGGAGGATGTTTGCATAATATTTTTTTGCATGACCAAGCATTTCCTCTTCAGTCAGCTGATCGTCAAATGCTGCAGGGCCTGCATAATGCTGACCAAAAGCATCACTTGAAAAAAGTACCTTATCTTCCTTTGCATAGGTGAACATGCTGTCGGGCCAGTGAAGCATTTTTGTTTCAAGAAAAGAAAGGGTTTTGGTTCCTGTGTTTATTTCTTCTCCTGATTTTACCACCTGAAAATTAAACCTGTCCTTGCCAAAATGAGCCTCAATATTGTTTTTTCCGGCTTTTGAGCAATAAATAGGCTTGTCTATACCTATATGATGCATGATGTGAGGGAGTGCCCCTGTATGATCCATTTCAGAATGGTTGCTTATAACCATGTCAATTTTTGTGGGATCAATTATTTTTTTAATATTTTCCAGAAGCTGGGTTGTAAAAGGTTTTTTCACTGTATCAATGAGAACAACTTTTTCATCTATAATAAGAAATGCATTGTAGGTTGTTCCCTGATAAGTGGAATACCCGTGAAAATCTCTGATATCCCAGTCTCTTACTCCAACATTGTAAATACCTTTGCAAACTTTAGTCATATCCATTGTGACAAATTACTCCTTTTCAAATTCTTCTTTGCCTACTCCGCATACAGGGCAGGTCCAGTCGTCCGGGAGATCTTTAAAATCAACTCCAGGTTTAATTCCGCCTTCTGAGTCACCTTCTTTGGGATCATAGGTATAACCGCAAGTTGTGCATTTATATTTATCCATTAAGTTTTATCCTTTGGGTTAGTTTAAAGTAGGGTTTATACTTTTTCAAAATACTCTTTTTCAGCTCCGCAAAGTGGGCAAACCCAGGTATCCGGGATATCTTTAAAAGCAGTTCCGGGCTCAACCCCGTTATCAATATCTCCTTCTTTTGGATCATAAACATAACCGCATGGGCATTCGTACTTAGACATAATAATCTCCTTTGTTGTTTATAATTAAATTTGTTCTGTTTAAAAAAATTACTAATTTAAATTTAAAAAAATTCAGGATTTACTACCCGCATAAGGCAAAAGCTGAGGCAATTGTCCTTATGTGAGACTTTTCCTCCTGGGCAATTAAAAGAAAAGTTTCTTTTGCTGATTTTTCTTTTTCTGCCATTACTTTGTACAAATCATAGGCCATAACTTCCATCAATACAAGAAATTCAAGAAGGCCTATACATAGATTGGTTTCCACTGATTCTATTTTTTTTAAGGCTTGATCTGTTGAAATTCCTGACTCCATAAGATCTCCTTTAAGGGATGCAAAATATGAATCAAATTCTTCCATTGGCTTCCCAAGTCTTTTAAAAAGGATTTTTCCATGGGCGATTTCTGCTTTTTTAAGCCTGTTGATTAAGTCTATATATGGAAGATTTTTATATTTTTCAGAAATGGAATTGTAAAGATTAAATGCTCCTTTTTCAAGCTCCATTGCCCTTATTAAAAGATCTTCAATTTTTGTTTTCCCTTTGAAAACATCGAATTTAGGTATTTCTTCCAGCTGAACACCATCCCAGCCAAGAATTCCGGATTTGAGATTATACACAACCTGGGTTTCCTTGGAGTTTTCCGAATCAAGGAAAATTCTTGCTGCAGCAAAAGATCTTGCCCCTGATCTGCAGTAAAAAACAACCTCTTTTGATTGGGGAACAAGGGAAGGGTTTTTTTCAAGTTCTGAAAGCTTTATCCAGGCTGCACCCGGAATATGGCTTTCATTGTATTCAAAATCTTCCCTTACATCAACAAGGGCAAAATCCTTTTCTTTTTTTTCTGCAATAAACTTTCTCAGTTCATCGGACTGGATATCAGAGATAGTTTTTGGAGCCATTATTCCTCTGCTCCTTTGATATCTTTTTTGTCCGGGTGGTATTTTAAAAGACACTCATGGCATTCAAGTTCAATATTTGGAACATCTCCGTATTTTTCCTTAAGATCCTTTTCACTTAGATGAGCTATGTTGGAGCATCCACACTGAGGACATGATGTTTGGATTTTACGTTTTTTTCCCATTTGACTGCCTCCTGGTTTTTAGTTTATTAACATTGACCTGGGTCTGCCTGACATTTTTTTTCAGACTGTTTTACTTTTAACCTTATTTTTTTTCTATATTCTGCTTGTTTTATCCGTCTTTTTTCATCTTCTGTTACAGGAAGAACCTGGGGAACTTCAACAGGTTTGCCTTGGTCGTTTACGGCAACAAAAGTTAAATATGCTGAGGCTACATGCCTTACTTCTCCGGTTAAAAGATCTTCTGCCTCAACTCTTACTCCTATTTCCATTGATGACTTCCAGGCTTTGTTTATTGATGCTTTGATTGAAACAAGATTTCCTATAAAAACCATATTATGAAAGTCGATCCTGTCTATTGAAGCTGTAACTGCGAGCTTTCTTGCGTGTTTTATAGCAACAGCTCCAGCTGCATTGTCTATTTCTTTCATTACCACTCCACCGTGAACTATTCCACCTGGATTGGCGTGTTCAGGCTGCATTAAGTGGCAGATGATAACTTTGGAAGGATTTACTTTTTTTGGTTCCATTTAGATTCCCTATTATTTTCAAGTTGTGATTGTCTTATTAAAATCAGCATTCAATTTGCTTATGTCAATAGCTAAGCAAATTAAATGCCAAGGTTTTTTTCTCTGATTCAAGCTAAAGTCTTTTTAGGTAAAACTATATAAACACTCCATAAAATTAAGATCTTGTATGCTTTGACAAATTGTTTCCAATGGTTATTTTTTTAAAAATAATAAATTAAATTTTGATGCTGATTTTGGATTTGATACAAAATTGTCTCAAATCTTGATACAGTTTTGATTGTGTTTATTTCAATTTTTCCCCTGACAATTGAAACCAGAAGATAGGCTGCAATGGCTGCAAAAAGAAGTTTACTTCCAGGGGATAGTTTTTTAACTTCTCATAATAAAAATGTCGGTTGGACAAGATCCAAAACTTTTGTAATTATAAAGAACAATATCATTTTTATAAAATTATTAAAATTTGTTTTTTTAAGGAAAAGCCTTTATGGGTAAGAACTGTGTTTTTCAATGTGACATCTGCGGAAATCTGGTTTCAGTTTTAAGGCCGGGAAAGGGAAAGTTGGAGTGTTGCGGTGAAAAAATGTTCTGGTTAAAACCAAAATCAGGAGATCCTGCCTCGGAAAAGCATCTCCCTTTTATAAAAGAAACAGACTCAGGTTTTGAGGCAAAAACAGGTAAGCACCCCCATCCCATGGTCAAGTCTCACTATATTGGCTTTCTTCAGGCAGTAGATGAGAAAAATGAATTGAGGCATTTTTTTAGACCAGGAGAAAATCCAAAATTAAAGTTTGCGAAAACAAGTGATAAGATGAAGGTAAGTTCTTATTGTCTTATTCACGGTGTTTATGAATCCAAGGTTTAAATTTCTTGCAAAATCTTGAATTTACTTCTTATAATCAGAATTAAAAACTTTTTTGGTTCAGGCTAAAATCAAATAAAAAATCAGTCTTTTTAGTTTTTAGAAAAATAAATTTGCTAAAGTCATTTAAATAAAATATCGGAGAAAAAATGAAAAAATATTTTTTATTTTCAATTGTTTTTATCCTTTTTGGAGTTTCTTCTGCTTTTTCAATGGATCCTTGCAATTTGCCCAAATACGGCTCAATGGTAAAAAAACTTTCTTTAAAAGAAGCTATAGAAACAGCCCTTAAAAACAACCCCGATGTTCAAAAAGCCCTTTATGACACAAAATCTTATATAGCAGAATATGATAATGCTGTTTCCGGATTTATGCCTGAAATTTCAGCATATGTGGAATATCTCCATGGAGATTCTCCTTCTTCTTATCTTTTCAAGGCAATAGATCAAAGAAAGCTTCCTTTAGATGCAAATTTTAACGATCCTGGAAGTTTTGATAATTTTGAAACCGGAATTTCTGCCAAAATGAGACTTTTCAATGGAAACAGAACATTTAATTCTAAAAAAATGGCCAAAGAAGGTGTTGTTGCAGGGGAATTAATGGAAAATGAAATTAAAAATTCTCTTATATATTTGGTTATTTCAGTTTGGTACGATATTTTAAATGCTAATGATATGGTTAAAATAGCCAATGAATCAGCAACAGCCATTGAAGAGCAGGTAAGAATAGCAGGAATTAAATTCAAAGGGGGAAGTGTACTTGAATCGGATCTTTTATCACTTAGGGCAAGATTTCTTGCAGCTAAAGAAAATCTTATGGAAGCAGAAAACAGATGCAGGATTATAAGAGCCCGGCTTGCAATGATTTTAGGGCTTGACCCTTCGGCTGAAATAGATGCTTTAAAAGATGATTTTGAAATTAAAAACCTGCCTTTATCATATGAAAACCTTGTTCAAAAGGCCATAATCAACAGTCCTTACCTCAAGGCTGTAAAAAAGCAGACTGAAATTGCAAACTATCAATATAAAATAGAAAAAGGGGGATATCTTCCCACCCTTGATTTACAGGCAGATTATTATCACGATGACCCTGATTTTAAATTTTCAAAGGAAAGACAAAATTACAGGGTAGGGGTGGTGATGGGAGTAAAGCTTTTTAGTGGATTTTCCACTTCGTCAAAAATAAAAAAAGCTGATGCACTTATGAAAAAAGCATTGGAAAATGAAAGAAAAGTTCTTCTTGATATAAAAATGCAGGCAAGAAAAGCATGGTTTGATTTTGAGCTTGCCAAAGAAAGACAAAAAGTTGCCAAACTTCAGAAAAAAGATGCCCAGGCTTCTTTTGAACTTGTTAAAAGACAATATGAAGGTGGTTCTGTAAGTATTACAAGATATCTTGAGGCAGAACTTGCCAGAAATTCTGCAAGCACAGCAGAAAGAAAAGCATTTTACAGGATAAAAAAAATTGAAGCCAAATTAGCTGAGACAGGGGGGAATTTGTTCTCTCTTTTTGAGCTTTAAAAAATATAAAATTTTAATTCAAATAAAAGCTTCAATTTTGCAATTATTATACAAATTATGGAGATAAAAATGAGAAAAACAATATACATTCTGGCTTTTGCTATTTTTTTAGTTGGCTGCGGTTCAGATAAAATTAAGGGCGACGAAGAAGTTCAAAGCTCTTCTAAAGTTTTAAATCCTCCGTCTGAAACTGTATTGGCAAGTATTGTTGAATTGACTGAAAAATATGAGGCTGTTGGAACAATAAGACCTAAAACAGAATCACGAATAGACTCCCAGATTCAGGCCCAGGTTTTAAAAATTAATTATAGGGCAGGAGACAGGGTTAAAAAGGGCGATGTTATAGCTCTTTTAGACAATAGAAGTCTTGGTGCTAAGCTTAGCCAGGCAAAGTCAAATTTAAAATCTGCATATTCTTCAAAAAGTCAGGCAAATCAGGAAGTGGTTTCTGCAAAAGCAAATTTTGATCAGGCTAAATCCGATTATCAAAGAGTAAAAAAATATTATGATTCAAAGGCAGCCACTAAAAGAGAATATGAAAAGGCAAGGTCAGCCTATCTTCAGTCAAAGGCGGCTTATGCAAGGGCAAAGGATGCTTTTGAATCCTCAGATTCTTTTATAAGTGCAGCATCACAACAGGTAAAAGAAGCTGAAGTAGCTTTTGATTATACAAAAATTATTGCCCGTGAAGACGGGGAGATTTTGAAAAAAATGGTTGATGAAGGAGACCTTGCCCTTCCTGGAAAACCTCTTTTTATTATTCAAACCTCAGGTGCTCTTGTGGCGGAGGTTTATGTAAGGGAAGGTCTTGTTTCTTCACTTGAAAAAGGGAATAAGGCTGAAATTTTTGTTGAGTCTGCAAAAAAAAAATTAAGCGGAATTATTGAAGAAATAGTTCCCTATGCTGATCCTGAAACCCGTACTTTTTTGGTTAAAGCTTCAATTGGAGATGTAAAAGGGCTTTATCCGGGAATGTATGCCAAGCTTCTTATTCCTGTAAATAAAAGAAAGGCTGTGGTTATCCCTGCAAATTCAGTTATTGAGGTGGGTCAGCTTAAAATGGTCAATGTTTTTGAAAATGGAAAATTTATGAGGGTTTATGTAAAAACAGGTGCCCATACTGAAAAAGGTGTAGAAATTTTAGCGGGGATAAATGAAAACGACAAGGTTGGAATAAATTAAAAACTCAGCTTGGTTAAGTGCTTGATTTTTAAGTGAACAATCATGGAGATATTTTAAATGAACAATGATTTTCAGAACAATTCTTTTGGACCTTTGATGAAAACAGTAAAAGCTTTTTTATCAGCCAGGCTTTCAATAATTTTTCTTTTAACAGCCTTTATCCTTGGAATAAGTGCTGTAATTTTAACTCCCAAGGAAGAAGAACCCCAGATAATTGTACCAATGGCAGATATAATTGTCAGTGCACCAGGAGCAAGTGCAAAGGAAATTGAAAAGCTTGTGGCAACACCCCTTGAAAGACTTTTGTGGCAGACCAAAGGTGTTGAGTATGTATATTCAACTTCCCAAAAGGACATGGCACTTGTAACAGTGAGATTTTATGTTGGCGAGGACGAAACAAGGGCTCTTGTAAGACTTCATGATAAAATAATGATGAATAAAGACATGGTTCCTTCAATAGTTAAAAACTGGGTTGTAAAACCAGTTAGTATTGATGATGTTCCAATAGTAAATATTACTTTATATTCCAAAATTTATGATGACCATGCAATGGAAAGAATTGGTGAAGAAGTTTTATCAAGACTTTCAGAACTTGATAATATTTCAAAAGCTACAATCACAGGGGGAAGACCCGAAGAATTAAAGGTTGAAGTAAGCCCTGAAAAAATGAAAAGTTTAAATGTTTCCATCAATGAAATTGTAAATGCCCTCAAGGCTTCTGATTCTTCAGTTACAGCAGGCACTTTTTCAGAAAACAATAAAGTTTATAAGGTTGAAAGCAACTCATTTTTAAGTGATGCTGATGATGTAAAATCTCTTGTTGTGGGAGTAAAGGATGGAAGACCGGTTTATTTAAGGGATGTGGCAAAAATAAGCTGTTGTGCCAAAGAGGCAAAATCCTATTCAAGAATAGGTTTTTCATCTTATTTCAGGCAGGCAAAGGGAAATGAAAACTATCCTGAGTCTGCTTCAGCAGTTACCCTTGCAATTGCAAAGAAAAAAGGCACCAATGCTGTAAATGTTGCAAAAACTGTAATAAGTGAAGTTGAAAAGCTTAAAACTGAAATTATGCCTGAAGGTATTTTTATTGAAGTAACAAGAAATTACGGCGAGACTGCCAGCGAAAAAGTCAACTCTTTGTTAACTTCCCTTGGATTTGCAATTTTTTGTGTTGTTATTCTTCTTGCCTTTACCATAGGTAAAAAAGAAGCCATGATAGTTGCAATTGCTGTTCCTGTAAGTTTTTCTCTGGCACTTTTTTGTAACTATCTTTTTGGATATACAATAAACAGAGTTACTCTTTTTGCCCTTATTTTATCCCTTGGACTTGTAGTAGATGACCCAATTACCAATGTGGATAATATTCAAAGAAACCTGAGACTAAGGCCAGATGACCCTGAAAAAAGCACACTTTTTGGTGTGTCTGAGGTTTTAACTCCTGTTGTAATGTCAACTTTGGCTATTATTGTTTGTTTTATTCCTTTGTTTTTTATTACAGGAATGATGGGGCCTTATATGGCTCCCATGGCAATCAATGTTCCCCTTACAGTTACTTTTTCAACTTTGTGTGCAATTACCATAGTTCCTTTTATGTCTTATCAGCTTTTAAAAAATCGAAAGCCTTCTGAAAAGGATTCTTCAAGTGGAGTAAATCCTGTTGTTGATAGACTTTATAGAAAAGTAGTAGGTCCTTTTCTTGGAAGCAGAAAATTAAGATATGGTCTTTTGGCTGTGGTTGTTTTTTTTTTTATTGTTTCAATTTTACTTGCAGTTTTTCGTCTTGTACCTTTAAAACTCCTGCCTTTTGATAATAAAAATGAATTTCAGGTTATTGTTGATATGCCCGAAGGAACAACCCTTGAATATACAGACAGAGTTGTAAGGGTTATTGAAGATTATCTTTCAGAAGTTCCTGAAGTGAAAAATTATGTTTCTTTTTCAGGTGAGGGTTCACCCATGGATTTCAATGGAATGGTAAGGCATTATTATCTCAGACAGGGAGAAAATATGGCTGATATCAGGGTAAATCTTGTTGATAAAAGTAAAAGAAAAATGCAAAGCCATGGAATAGTTTTAAGAATAAGAAATGATATTGAAAAAATAGGCAAAAATTACAATGCCAATCTAAAGCTTGTTGAAGTTCCTCCCGGTCCGCCGGTTCTTGCAACTGTTGTTGCTGAAATTTACGGAGATCAGTCAAAGGATTATTCTGAGCTTATATTTGCAGGTAAAGAGCTTCAGGAAATAATGAAAAAGGAAAAAGGCATTGTTGAAGTTGATGATATGACCGAAGCCCCAAGAAAAAGGTTTGAGTTTGAAATTGATAAGGAAAAGGCAGCTTTGCACGGAGTAAATACCCCTAAGATTCTTTCAGCTTTAAAAACAGCTCTAAGCGGAGCAAAACCTGCTTATCTTCATATTGAAAATGAAAGGCAGCCATATCCTGTTAATGTTATTTTTCCCATTGAAAAAAGATCAAGTATATTTGAACTTCTTGAAATTCCAGTAAAAACTTCGTCCGGCAAAATGGTTTCTCTTGCTGAAATGGTAAATTTAAAAGAAGTTGATTCAGAGCAGCCCATTTACCACAAAAATCTTAAAAGAGTGGTTTATGTTACAGCGGAAATGGCAGGAAAAGCTCCGGCAGAAGCTGTTATTGATATAATGGGTAAAGATAATCATTTTGAAGATAAAAAAATTAAAATCCAGTGGGCAGGGGAAGGTGAATGGAAAATTACCCTTAGAGTATTCAGGGATATGGGAATTGCTTTTGCAGCCGCTCTTGTTGCAATTTACTTAATCCTTGTTGTTCAGTCCAATTCGTTTTTTATGCCCCTTATAATAATGATGGCTATTCCGCTTACTCTTCTTGGAATTATGCCGGGTTTCTTTTTATTGAATATAATTACCGGAGAAACAATTGGAGGTTTTTATAATCCTGTGTTTTTTACGGCTACAAGTATGATAGGAATGATTGCCCTTGGAGGAATTGTAATAAGAAACTCCCTTGTATTAATAGATTTTATCCAGGAGGCCCTAAATCAGGGCAAAGATTTTAAAGAGGCTGTTTTGGAAAGCGGAGCAATAAGATTCAGGCCAATAGTTCTTACAGCACTTACAACGGCAATTGGAGCCTGGCCAATTACCTTTGATCCTGTTTTTTCAGGACTTGCCTGGGCTTTGATTTTTGGAATTACAGCTTCAACTCTTTTTACCCTTATTATTATTCCTGTTACTTATTTTGCTGTTTTTAGGACAAAAGAGTCTTAAGCTTATGAAGAATAATTTTAGGTTGAGTTTTATCTTTTTCCAAACCAAATCCTTTTTCCCGTTGATATTTTGTATTGACAGTCTTTTAATCAGATTGCATACATGTACACAAATTTAAAATAGGCTAATTTTAATTTATGAAATGATTTAGCAGGAGGCAGGTTTTGGAAAAAACTTTATTTTGGGCAATAGCCGGAATTGTTCTTATAACATCATTGTTACTTGGTAAGTGGTTTTCCGAAGAAGCAAAAAAAATTAAAGACAAAGGAAAACCCATGTATTACGCTTATTTTACAACCCCTGGAATTATAGTTCTTCTTTGCTTTAGTGCGGTTATTATTTATTATTTCACTTTATGACTAATTTACAAAGAGGCAGAATGAAAATAACACATGATAAACAGGTTCCTTATGAAATATCAGGGCCTGACTCGGTAAGCACAGATATGCTCGATCCTGTTGATTATCTCTATAAAGGTAAAAGAGATATAGAAATTGTAATAAGTCACCCTGAGCACACTTCTGTATGCCCAATGACGGGACTTCCTGACAATGGTGAAATAATAGTCACCTATGTTCCAAATGATAAAATTATAGAGCTAAAGTCTTTAAAATTTTATTTTTTTCAGTTTAGGAATGTGGGGATTTTTTATGAGCATATTGTAAATAAAATTCTTGATGATCTTTTAAGTGTTGTAAATCCTAAAAGAATGGAAGTTAAGGGAGTTTTTACCCCAAGGGGGGGGATAACCTCTACTGTTGTTGCAAGATATCCCGAGCTTGAATAGGCTGTTTTAGTTTGTTGCTTGATTCAATTCAGTTTGGAATTAAATCAAAGCCCATGATAATGTTTTTTTAATCACAGATAAAATTCAGGAGCCTGGTTTTTTAGTGTTTTTTAATATGAGGGGGTAAATGGAAACCTATTCAATTCTTTTTGTAGATGACGAAGAAAGTATTCTTGAAATAGTAAAAGAATTTTTTCAGCTAAAAAACTACAGGGTTTTTACTGCAGGAAACGGCTTTGAAGCAATTTCTATTTTAGAAAAAGAAAGGATTGATTGCTGTTTTACTGATATAAATATGCCTGAAATGGACGGTCTTGATCTGGCTGAAGCAATACGAAAGATGGACAACACCATTCCTGTGGTAATAATGACGGGCTATCCTTCTATGGACAATACTCTTCATACTCTTAAAAACGGGGTTGTTGATTTTTTGATAAAACCAATAAACCTTAATCAGATGGAACTTTGTCTTATCAGGGTTTTAAGAGAAAGAGACCTTTTTATAAATAACATTCTTTTAAAAAAAGAAGTTGAAAATAAAAAAAGGCTTGAGGAACTCAATATTCAACTTTCAGGAAAGGTTGAAGAATTAATAAGACTTAACAGGATAATGACTGAATTTACAGGTGGATCTTCTTCAGAAGATGTTTTTAGAAAACTTCTTGATTTGGCTGTTGAAATTTCAGGAGGGGATTCCAGTGCTCTTTATATTGTCAATGATAATAGAAGGGATGATGATTTTTTTGTTTCAACGGAAAAAGGCAGTTGTCTGAAAAAATATAAGATTCCTTTTTCTTTGATAAATGAAACTGTAGAAGGCGGACTGCCTATGCTTATTTCAGATGGTTCCAGGAAAAAATCAATTCCTCCTCAAATTAAGTCTTTGATGCTGACTCCCCTTAAAATAAGAGAAAAAACCTTTGCAATAATTGCAACCTGTGTTTTTGATTCAGAATTAAAGTTTAGTGAAAAGGAACTTTTCTATATTTCCTTTATGTGTCAAAAGGCAGCTTATGCCATTGAAAATCTTGCCTTGTATGAGAATATATACGATAATCTTTTTTCTACTTTGTATGCTTTTGTAACAGCAATAGAGGTAAGGGATAATTACACCAGCCTTCACTCTAAAAGAGTTGCCGCTTTGGCAGTCATTCTTGGAAAAGAGCTTGGGTGCAGCGATGAGGAGTTTGATGTTTTACATTTTGCAGGCAGACTTCATGATATTGGTAAAATAGGTGTAAGAGACAAAGTACTTTTAAAAAACGGTAAGTTGACAGAAGAAGAATTTGAGGAAATAAAAAAACACCCTGTAATAGGAGCAAATATAGTTGGTAAGCTTGGATTGTGGAGCAGGGAAGAATCCATAATACGTTACCATCATGAAAGATACGATGGTAAAGGTTATCCTCAAGGTCTAAAAGGCGAAGCAATTCCATATCTTGCAAGGATCACAAGCATTGCTGATGCCTATGATGCCATGGCTTCGGATAGATCATACAGGGATAAACTGTCTGAAGCAGAAATTTTTGAAAATCTTGAAAAAGGTGCGGGAACTCAGTTTGATCCTAAAATGGTTAAGGTTTTTTTGAAAATTATAAAATATGGAATAAATCAGTTTAATTCTGATTTTGCTGATGATAATCAAGTTTTTGAGCAGAATCTTTTATAATAATTTAATACCCTTTGGAGTCTGTAATGACAGAAAAAAACAATGATCAAGATAGAAGGCAGGGTAAAAGGGTTACTTTCAACACTGAAATTTATCTTAAAACCCCAAGCCAGATCTTTCGTCTTGAGGGAAGCTCGAAAGATATCAGCCAGAAAGGTGTTTTTATTTATACAGATAATGAAATTCCTCTTGATACAATCTGTGAGATTAAAATAATCCTTTCAGGCTCATCTCCTCCTGTTGTTCTTGATATAATCGGCACTGTGGCAAGAAAAACAAGTGAGGGTATAGGATTGGAATTCAAGGAAATGGATCTTGACAGCTACACCCATCTTAAAAATATTGTAAAATTTAATACAAAAGAAGATAACGCCTGAAACTGGTCCGGGTTTTTAATTTGGAAAAAAACAGTTGTTGGTCAAAGACTGTGGCTTTAGTTTATTAAGATTAAAAAATAATTTATGATTCAAGCTTTTATCTGTTGCAAATATAGATAAAAACTTGATTTTTTGTATCCTGAATTAAAGAGGGGTAGGAAAGAAACAGAATGGATGCTTCACTTATAAATCCTTTTATTAATGCAACAATGAATGTTTTGGAGACAATGGCTTTTATCAAATCAGGAGCTGGGAAGCCCTATCTCAAAAAAGACAAGGTTGCCAAGGGGGATGTAACTGGAATAATCGGTCTTACCGGTGTTGCAAACGGTACAATAGCAGTAACCTTTGAAGAAAATGCCATTTTAAAAATAGTATCAAACATGTTTGGTGAAGAAATGGTTTCATTGAATCATGAAGTTGCTGATGCAGTGGGAGAAATAACCAATATGATTTCAGGGCAGGCAAGAAGGGAGCTTGAAGGGCTTGGAAGAGTTTTTGAAGCGGCAATTCCTTCTGTTGTTTCAGGTAAAGATCATGAAATTTCCCATTACACTGAAGGTCCTGTAATTGCAATACCCTTTAAAACCGAAGGCGGTACTTTTACAATTGAAGTTTGTCTTGGAGATTAAAATTTTCATAACCTGGCTTCAGATGGTTTTAAACAAAAACTTATAATATTTAGGTTTATACTTTGGCTGTTAGTTCTGGAGAAAATAAAAAAATAAAAATACCTTCATTTCAGGGAATAGTCGGAGAAAGCCCGGCTATTGTTAAAGTTGCAAAAATAATTAAAAAAGTGGCAAAAACTGATAGTTCAGTTTTGGTCACCGGAGAAAGTGGAACAGGAAAAGAGCTGATTGCAAAGGCAATTCACAATCTTAGCAAAAGAAGTGCAAATGAGCTTGTCATTATAAACTGCGGGGCAATTCCAGGCAATCTTTTGGAAAGTGAGCTATTCGGCCATGAAAAAGGCTCTTTTACAGGTGCAATTTCCTCCCATATTGGAAGGTTTGAAAGAGCAGATAAAGGGACTTTGTTTCTTGATGAAATCGGTGACATGTCTCCTGTTCTCCAGGTAAAGCTTTTACGTGCTATTCAGGAACAGCAGTTTGAAAAAGTGGGCGGATCAAAACCTGTGAAAGTTGATGTAAGGTTTATTTCAGCAACAAATAAAAATCTTAAAAAAGCAATAGAAGAAAGTGAGTTCAGAGAAGATCTTTATTATAGGCTTAATGTCATTCCTGTTGAAGTCCCTGCCTTAAGGGAAAGAAAAACAGACATTCCTCTTTTATCTAGTTTTTTTCTTGAAAGGTTGTCTAAAAGATTTGAAGAGCCCATGAAAACTCTTTCAAAAGAAGTTTTGGATATTCTCCTGGGATATCATTGGCCGGGAAATATTAGAGAACTTGAAAATATAATGGAACAGGTTGCAGTTATGAGCGATGGAGATGAGGTAACTGCCGATGATCTTCCTCTTGATCTTAAAGATGACTCAACTTCAGGTTCTTCATCTGAAATGATAATCAATACAATAGAAAGCGGAATAAGCTTTAATGATGCTGTGGATAATTATCAGCGTGCCATAATTTTAGAGGCCTTAAGAAAAACAGGATGGGTAAAGGCCAAAGCTGCAAAACTTCTTAAAATGAACAGAACTACTCTTGTAGAAAGAATTAAGAAGCTTGGAATTTCAGAGCAGGATGAACTTGAAATTCTTGTTTTCTAGCGTCATTTTTTTGACTTTTATTTTTTGATTTAGATAATCCTTCCCCCTTTTTATTCCAAAAACTATTTAATTTCAGCTTAATAAATTAAAAAAACTCATAGAATTTAAGATAAGATTTTTTTCTGATTAAACAGATTTAACTTGTTTTCAGCCTGATTAAACTTAAAAATTAACAGTCAGGGTTTGATTTGTTGGACAATCCTGCTGAATTTAATTTTTAGCAAGGTTTGTAAATACTTGTTAGCTTAAGCTGTTTTTTTCTTTGTTAAATAAAGACTGATTGATTTTGTCAATATGGCATCTATTGTGCATATCGGTTTCTGAGAAGTTTTATTATAATTAATAATGCTTGAAAAGGGTATTATGAAGAAACTGCTTTTAATTTTAATCATTGTTTTATCAGCTCCTCTATTTGCTGAGTCTGCTGTCATACGGGAGATCAGTCTGGAAAATTCTGGAGAAAAAATTGTAATCGGTCTTGATCAATACCCAAATTTCAGGGTTTATCAGTCAGATAAAAACGAGGTGATAATCAGTTTTAAAGACACAGATCTTCATGAAAATATCATTACCTCAGGAAGAGGCGGGGATTTTATTTCAAAAATTTTCTATGAGGAGTTTTTAGAAAGTATTTCAATTGTAACCATAATTACTAAAAAAGAAATAGAAGATATAAATAAAAGCTTCGACTATGCCAGGAACAGACTTATTGTAAATTTTATACCCAAAAGAGTTTATTATTCAAATAAAAGCCCTGTGTACATTCAAAAAAAGCAGCTTGATAAAAGTATGGCTGATAAACTTCAGTCTGGTGACAAAAAACATTTCAAATCCTTTGAATCAGGGAAAGATAAAAAGACTGATAAGTTTGTAAAACAAGAAGATAGAATTATTAAAACCATTCCTGGTGAAAAAGTTTATTCAAAAACAAGTTCAGTTGGAAATATAGTTGATGCCATGGAAAAAAGCCCATGCCGTGATTCTATAAATGTTAAAACTGCTTTAAGGCTTGCAAAAGAAAAGAATTTTCAGGCTGCTCTTGGAAGAATGGAAGCTGAACTCAAAGGTGGTTTTATCTTTGAATGTGAAGACAAACTGGTTTTTTTAAAATCATGGCTTGAGTATATGGTTGTAAAGTCAGACCAAGATAATAATTCTTTGTATGCTTTAAAAAATCAGGTAGAATCTCTTTTGTTAAGATATCAGGATTCTTCTTTTATTCCCTATGGTTACGCCCTTGCCGGTTTGATAAACAAGGATCTGGCAAATTATCCACTTTCAAAAGGTTTTTTTCATTTAGCAGAGCAGGGCTATCCGGACTATCAGGGGATGGCCGAGGTGTATTTTAATCTTGGGGAAATTTATTATGAAGAAAAAGAGCTTAGAAAATCTGAAGAATATCTTGAAAAACTTGAAAAAGAATATAGCGATACAAAGTTTAATGATGATGCAAAGCTGATTTACGGTCAGATTCTTTACTCAAGGAAAAGATATTTTGACACAATAAGAACTCTTGGTCCTTTTGTGAATGAAAATTCAAGGGTGATTTATGAAAGCCCGGATTTGTTGAAGTTTGTAGCAGATTCTTATTTTCTTACAGGGAGTAATGAAAAAGCAAGGGAGCTGTTTTCACAAATTTTCAATATGTTTCCTGAAATGGACAAAAAAGATATTGTTTTGGCAAGCATAGGGGAAACCTTTGAAAATCAGGGAGATTTAAAAAAAGCTGAAAATATTTACAAGCTGGTAATTGAGCGTTATCCGGGAACTGAAGGGTTTATCAAAAGTTCGCTTAAACTGGCTGATAATATGGACGACCCTGAAAAAAGAGAAATTATTTACAAAATGATAGTAAAGGACTTTCCCGATTCTGTAGAGGGAAGAATTTCACTTCTTCGTCTAGCCACTATTTATAATGATCAACAAAGGTTTGAGGAAAGTATTGATTCAATTAAAATACTTTTAAGGGAAAATCCCAGGGCCCTGAGAAAAGATGCTCTCCATTTAATGGGAGTGGCAATGGGCGGTTTGTTAGAAAACTATATTGAAAATGATAATTATGCGGCTGCTCTCAGGCTTGTTGAAAAGAACAGATTTTTCATTGAAGATATGAAAAATTACAAAGTTCATTTTATTTCAGGTAAAGTTTACAATGAAACCCATATGTATGGGGAATCAAAGGAAAGGCTTGGACTTGCTTACAAGCTTTTTCCCAACAAGGCAAAAATTCCTTTTGAACTTCTTGAATATATGGTTTTAACAGATATAGAGCTTAAAAATTATGATGAAGCCCTTGGAGTTTGTGATGAAATTTTGAAAAAATTTAATGATGGTGGTTTGAAGGGGTTTGCCTATGAAAAAAAAGCTGATATTTCAGCAGCTCTAAATGATTTTGATAAATCCGAATCTTTTTATAAAAACTCAATATCAGTATTTAATGACAAATTATCAAAAGCATCTGTTTTTGTAAAACTTGGAGAGCTTTACAAGTCTGAAAATAAAAACCTAGAATCTATAAATTCTTTTGACAGGGCTGTTTCTATTTATTCTTCACTTGGAAAAAATGATTATAAAAATCAAATTGCCTATTCAGCTAAAAAATCAGGAGAAATAAATCTCAAGCTTAAAAGGTTTGAAAAAGCTGTATCTTCTTTTAAAATTGTATTAGATTTTAATGCTGGAAAAGAAAATTTTTATGAGGCAAAGTTTAGTATGGGTGAAGCTTTGCGGGGAAGCGGGAAAATTGAGGATGCTCTGAAAGAATACAGGGCTGTTTTTTTAGCTGAGGAATCAGGCCTGCTTTTTAAAAAGCTTGCAGAACAGAGAATAAGAGAAATAGAACTTGAAAAAACACTTGAAAAGTCCTGAATTACCCGGAAATAGGAGTTGTTTTTATGCTTGATTTTGAAAGGGTTGTTGTCTGGACTGGAAACAATCTTTTAAGAGATTGTGCCTCTGCTTTTTTCACCAGTTCAGGAATTGAAGCCAAGCCTGTTCTTTCAAAGGAAGAGGCTTTTGTATTTGCTGAAAAAAAAGGAGGTTCACTTATAATTCTGGGGCTTAAGTCCAGTGAAAATGATCTTCCTTTGCTGGTGATTGAGCTTAAAAATCTGAATCCAAAAAATAAGGTTGTTGTTTTCAGTAAAGATACTGGAGTCACAGCAGCTGTAAGCTGTATAAAAAACGGAGCCGATGATTTTATTATAATGCCCGGGTCAAAGGAAGATATTGAAAGTATTTGTTCTTTGATTATAAAAAAGGAAACAATTGATCAGGAAAAAGAAAAATCTTTAGCTAAAGATTTTAGTGAAAGCAGTAAAATTATTGCTGTAGATAAAAGAATGAAAAAGGTTCTAGCACTGGCAGAAAAAATAGCTCCTTCCAAAGCTCCCGTACTTCTTGCCGGTGAAAGTGGAACAGGAAAAGAAGTCTTGGCAAGATTTATCCATAAAAAAAGTAAAAGAACCGGTCCTTTTATAGGAGTCAATTGTGCAGCTCTGCCAGAGACTCTTCTTGAGAGTTCATTGTTTGGTCATGAAAAAGGGGCTTTTACAGGGGCTGTTTCAAAAAAGCCGGGGAAATTTGAACTTGCTGACAAAGGAACCCTTCTTCTTGATGAAATTGCTGAAATGCCGGTTTATCTTCAGGCAAAACTTTTAAGGGTTCTTCAGGAAGATGAAATTGACAGGCTTGGGGGAACCGGAGCTGTGAAAATTGATGTAAGGGTTATTGCAGCCACTAATAGAAATCCTCTTGAATCAGTTAAACGGGGAGAATTTAGAAACGACCTTTACCATAGAATAAATACAATTCCCCTTTTAATTCCTCCTTTAAGGGAAAGACCTGAAGATATAAAAGAGCTTTGCAGGTATTTTGTTGATAAATATAATAAAATTGACAATAAAAGCGTCAAAGGATTGACGGAGAAGGCCTTGAAAAAACTTTCCAGTCTTTATTTCCATGGAAATGTAAGGGAGCTTGAAAATATAATAAGAAGAGGAATGCTCATTTCTATGGGCGAATTTATAGATGAAGATGAAATTTTAACTGCCGAAGAATTTAGTGAAAATGAGCCTTCTCCAGCAAAAACAAATGACAATTCCCATGTTTTTTCTTCAAGACCTCTAAAAGAAGTTGAAAAGGAAGTTATTTTCAAAACCCTTGAAGAAACCGAGGGAAACAGAACCCATGCTGCCGAGCTTCTTGGGATCAGTGTAAGAACCTTGAGAAACAAGTTAAACTTATATAAAGAAAATATGAATCTTTCCTAAGATTTTTCCATCTGATTTATTCTAAATTAATTAATTTTGTATTTGCTTTTTAAATACCCGACCAGGATGGTTTTGTTTTAATTTAGCTGTTTTTTATAAGGCACAGTTCTTGCATACTTATTCTTAGAAACAATTAATGGAGGTAAATATGCAAAATTCAAGAATCTTTGATTCAACATACAAGTTTCTAGGTAAGGCAATGGATGTGTCTTCATTCAGGCATAGTCTTGTATCAGGAAACATTGCCAATATGGATACAATTTCATATAAACCAAGGGATCTTGATTTTCAAAAAACCCTTGAAAAACAAATTGAAGGTCTTCCCCCAAAAGAGATTTATACAACAAATTCTAAACATTTTGAAGATTTTGAAATTGAAAAAGGAATCAATGCTTCTGTTTATGACAATTCAGATACTTTTCATCTAGATAGAGTTGATATAGATGAGCAGATGTCCAATCTTGCTGAAAATAACATAAAATACAGAAGTGCAATTGAGCTTATGACAAGAAAGATGAGGATTTTAAAATACTCAATAGATGAAGGAGGCCGCTGATGTCAGATCTTTTAAGTTCATTTAAAATCAGCTCCACAGCACTTGCAGCCCATCGAACCAAAATGAATGTTATCTCTCAAAACATTGCAAATGCTGAAACTACAAGAACACCCGAAGGTGGGCCATACAGGCGTCAAATGGTGGTGTTCAGGAGTAACGAGGCTTCAAATATTCCTTCTGGTCTTGAAAAATATGAAAAAGAAAGAGGGATTGAGAAAGGGGAAAGTTTTTCCTCGTTTGAAAGTATGTTTGAGGATGAAAAGGATAAATATAAAGGTGTTGAAGTTACAAGGGTTGTAAAATCTCAGGAGGATTTCAGGCTTGTATATAATCCCAGCCATCCTGACGCAGATCCTGTAACCGGATATGTTGCCATGCCCAATATTGACACACTTTCAGAGATTGCAGATATGATTGTTGCAAAAAGATCTTACGAAGCAAGTGTTACAGCCATGAAAAACACCAAGGAAATGATAATGAAAGCCCTTGAAATTGGAAGACAATAAGGAGAAATTTAAATGAATATAATCAATTCAGTTTATCCCTCAAACCTGGTCAGTCAGAGCAGTGGAAAAGTTGATAATCCCGATAAAAATCTTTTTTCAGGGGTTTCTTTTAATGAAAGACTTAAATCTGCTGTTGGACAGGTTAACTCTTTGCAGCATATTTCAGATGATGCTTCAGAAGCTGTTATAAGAGGAGAACTTGGAGTTCATGAGGGAATGATGGCCCTTCAGGAGGCCGAGCTTTCTTTAAGGTTTTTAAACCAGGTAAGAAGCAAGGCTGTTGCCGCATACCAGGAAATTATGAGGATGCAGTTTTAATTTAAACCTTAATTCAGCTAACATTTAACCAGGGATGATTTTAAATGAATCCTGTAATAGAACAAATAGTCAATATTTATAAAAACATGCCTACCCCAAGGAGGATTATTGCTGCTTCAGTAATTATTCTCGTTATTACAGGTTTTGCAATTATGTTTTATGCAGCCAATAAAACTGAATTTATTCCTTTATATTCAGGCCTTTCTGGAGAAGATGCCTCTGCTGTTGTCCAAAAACTTAAAGAAAACCGGGTTCCCTACAAGCTTAGGGAAGGCGGATCCACAATTGTTGTTGATTCAACCAAGGTTTATGAAACAAGGCTTGATCTTGCAGCTCAGGGACTTCCAAAAGGCGGAGGGGTGGGATTTGAAATTTTTGATAAAACAGAATTTGGAACAACAGAATTTGTTCAGAAGATAAACTATAAAAGAGCTTTGCAGGGAGAGCTTTCCAGAACCATAGAAAAATTTGATGAAGTTGAGGAAGCAAGGGTGATGGTGGTGATGCCAAAGGATTCAGTTTTTGTGGAAGACACAAGACCTGCGTCCGCCTCTGTTCTTTTAAGGTTGAATAAAAATATTGAAGATTCAAAAGTTGAGGCTGTGGTAAACCTTGTTTCAAGTGCAGTAAAAGATCTACCCTCAGAAAGAGTCACTGTAACAGATACAAGCGGAAGAATTTTATATAAAGGGAAGACAGAAGCTGAAAAGGCTGTGGAAATTGCAGATAAAAGAGTGTCAACCCAGATGAAATATAAAAAGTTTTATGAGGAAAGTCTTGCTTCAAGAATTGAGTCAATGCTTGAAAGAGTGGTGGGAAAAGACCGTGCCATTGTAAGGGTTTCAACTGAGATGGATTTTAGCAAAGAAGATATGAGTGAAGAAATTTATGATCCTGAAGAGCTTGGCACCACCCATGTGAGAAGTAGAAAAAATCTTGCGGAAAACAAAGAGGAATTAAGACCAAGCGATGAAATGGTTTCCAGTGTCAATCCCATAGTTCCTCCTGGAGAAGAGTATGGGCTTGAAAATATAATATCAAGAGGCAATAAACAGGACGATATTGTAAATTATGAAATAAGTAAAAGAGTGAGAAATACTGAAAAACCCTTTGCTGTTCTTCAAAGACTTTCTGTGGCTGCGGTAATTGACGGAGTTTATCAGTATGAAACAGATGAAAGCGGAAGAACTGCCAAAAAATATATTCCAAGAGTAGATGAAGATATTCAAAGATTTGAGGAAGTTGTAAAAAATGCAATGGGATATAATGAGGCAAGGGGAGATCAGGTGACTGTCCAGTCTTTTCAGTTTTCTTCATTACCTGATGACAGAATGAAAAAAGCAGCTATTACAGGTTTTGATAAACTGAAAAAAGATTATGGCAAGTTGGCCGCTAATATTATTCTTGTGCTCATGTTTTTTCTTTTTGTTTTACGTCCAGTGTTAAAAACCGTAAAAGAAATAAGGGATGCAGGAGAGGCAGAGGAAGAGGCACGAAAAGGTTCAATGCTGGACATAACAGATGAAGATGATGAGGACAGGGAGTGGGATGAACTGCCTTCAATCAAAAAAGCAGAAGAGCTTGCAAAGCAAGATATGGAAAAAGCTTCAAATATTTTAAAATCTTGGTTGAGAGAGGGATAACTAATGGCTGACTCCAGTGGTGAAACATCTGCAGGTGCAAGAAAAGCCGCTGTTTTTCTTTTAGTTATGGGAGAAGAGTTTACAACAGATCTTTTTGCCAGAATGAATGAAAGTGAAATTAAAAAAGCAGCAATGGCAATGGCAGATATTGATGAGATAACTCCTGAGGAAATGAAGGAGGTACTTGATGAATTTGTTGAAACATTTGGAGAAGAAACAAGTCTTTATATAGAAGGAAATTCTTTTTTACGCAAGGTTCTTGAAAAAACAGCAGGAGTTGAACAAGCAGATCTTATATTAAAACAGCTTGAAGAAGAAAAAAGAGGGCGGCCCTTTGATTGGAGCAGGAAAGTGGATCTTGCCAGCCTGACTTCCTATATAAGAGGCGAGCATCCCCAGACAATAGCATTGATTTTAGCCCATCTTCCTTCGGAAGTGTCTTCTGATGTGCTTGCAAGCATTGATGAACATAAAAAAGGAGATATTGCCTTTAGAATTGCTCAGCTTGGTCAGATTTCAGAAGATGTGGTTCGAGATGTTGATGAGACTTTGAAAAACGAAATGAAGACTGCGGGAGTAAAGGGAGGTAAAAAAGGAGGAGTTCAGGTTCTTGTTGATATTTTAAATGGAGTTGACAAGGCTTCAGAAGATATAATCATGGACATAATTGAAGGTGAAGATTCTGAAATGGCCCAGGAGATAAGAGATCTTATGTTTGTATTTGAAGATCTTGTAAATGTTGATGACAGGGCAATGAGGGAAGTTCTTAAAAAGGTTGAAGGACAGCAGCTTACACTTTCACTTAAAACTGCAAGTGAAGATATGAAACAAAAAATACTTGGAAACCTTTCTTCAAGAGCAGCCGAGATGCTTCTTGACGATCTTGAGACAATGGGACCTCAAAAGCTTTCAGATGTAGAGGCTGCCCAGCAGGAGATAGTTGGGGCAGCAAAGGAGCTTGAGGAAGAAGGGGTTATTTCTCTTGGCAAGGGAAAGGGAGAGGAACTTGTCTGATAAAATAAAAAAAAACAGTGACGAGTTTAGCTCATTTGGTCCTGATACTCTTGAGGTTTACAGTACAAAAGAATTTGATAATGCCAGGTCTTTTTCAGGAGATGAAGATTCTTTTACCCAGCTTGATGTTTCTTCAGATGATGAGTCTTTTATTCCTCTTGGCACAGGAGGGGATTCTTTTGAAGAATTTGTTCAAAATGAAAGCCCAAAAAAATCTGAGTCTGAAAAGTCGGATCTGCCAAAGAAAAATAAGCCAGCTAATAAAAAGGAAAAGTCAAGGCTTGATGCCCTTTCACTTGTTGTAGAAGAAGAAAAAAAAGAAGCTTATGAAAAAGGTTTTGAAGAGGGGAAAATAAAGCTTAAACAAGAGATTGAAAAACAAATAAGGGATGAAAACCAAAAGGCTTTTGAAGAAGAAAAAACCAAAGGATTTGAACAGGGAAAAGCAGAAGGTTCTGAAGCCGGTAAAAAAGAATCTTTTGAAGAAGCAGAAAAAAACCTTGAAGAGGTAAAGGAAAAATTTACTTCCCTTATGGAAAACCTTGGAAATTCATGGAATCAGATAATTGAAAAGTATGAAGATGAAATTGTTGAACTTTCTTTAAAAATGGCAAAAAAGATTTTGTATTCAAATCTTACCCTTGACTCTGATTTTGTAAAGCTTGCAATCAAAGAGGCATTAAAAGATATTCCTGCTCCTCTTAATGTTACCATAGGGGTAAATCCTGAAGATTATAATATAATTGAGATGATAAAAGAGGATTTTTTTCAAAGATTTGAAAAGCTTAAAAATATAACAATAGTTTCTGATCCCTCAATAGGCAGGGGAGGATGCACAATAGATTCTGAAACAGGAACAGTAGTTCAGACAATTGAAAATAGAATTAAAGAACTTGAAGCCCAGATTTTAAAAAATGCTTCATCAAAAAGAAACTCTTAAGGGTGCAAAGGCATAAATTATGAACATAGGTCTTGATATAGATTTTTCCAAATATTTTGATCTTGTTGAAAGCACTTCTTTTTCAAAGATTGAAGGCCGTATTGAGGTTGTAAAAGGCCTGGCTGTTGAAGCTTCGGGCATAGGACTTGGAATAGGGACTCTTTGTGAAATTTTTCCAGACGAAAATTCCTCTGTTCTTGCAGAAGTGGTTGGTTTCAGTCAGGGAAGAACTGTACTTATGCCCTATGGAGATACAAGGGGAATTAAGCCGGGAAGTAAAATTGTTAAAATTGATGATAAACCTGTGGCTCCGGTGGGAGATGCCTTGCTTGGAAGAGTGGTGGACGGTCTTGGAGATCCCCTTGATGGAAAAGGTGAAATAAAAACCCAACAATTTTACAATCTTTATGGTAAACCGCTTAATCCCCTTGACAGAGAACCCATAAAAGAACCCATGGATGTTGGAATCACAGCTATTAATACAATGATTCCCCTTGGAAGAGGTCAAAGGGTTGCCATTATGGCAGGTTCAGGTGTGGGCAAGTCAGTTCTCATGGGAATGATGACCAGGCATACTTCTGCTGATGTTGTTGTTATAGGCCTTATAGGCGAGAGAGGAAGAGAGGTAAAAGATTTTGTTGAGGAAATTCTTGGTAAAGAAGGAATGAAAAGAGCTGTGGTTGTAGCTGCAACTTCAGATGCTCCTCCTCTTGTAAGAATGAGGGGAGCTTATCTTGCAACTACAATTTCAGAATATTTCAGAGATCAGGGAAAAACAGTCCTTCTTTTGCTTGATTCACTTACAAGATATGCAATGTCTTCAAGAGATGTGGGGCTTGCAGCCGGAGAACCTCCAACAACAAGGGGATATACACCTTCTTTTTTTGTAAAAATTCCAGTTCTTCTTGAAAGAGCAGGAGCTATAAAAGGCAGTGGAAGTATTACAGGAATTTATACTGTTCTTGTGGAAGGTGACGATATGAATGACCCTGTAGGAGATACTGTAAGATCAATAGTTGACGGCCATATTGTACTTTCAAGGGATCTTGCATCCAAAGGTCATTATCCGGCAATTGATGTTTTATCAAGTGTGAGCAGGGTAGCCCGTGATGTAACTCCAGTTGAATATCTTAATTTAAGGGAGCAGGCTGTCAGGATTCTTTCAAAATATCGTGATGCCGAAGATATGATTTCCATAGGAGCATATAGAGACGGGTCAGATCCTGAAATAGACAGGGCGAAAAATCTTGCTCCAAAAATAAATGAGTTTTTGAGGCAAGAAATAAACAAAAAAATGAGAATTGAGCAGGCTTTCCCAATACTTAAAAGTATTCTTTCACCTGCAAAGTGAGGAATGAATGAAGAAGTTTAAGTTTTCGCTGGAATCTGTTTTAAGATATAGAACTTTTCTTGAAAAAGAAGCACTTCAGGAACTTATGTCAATCAACCTTGATATAACCGAGTGTGAAGCAAATATTGAGTCAATCAAGTATCAAAGAATGCTTATTTTTCAAGAACTTGAAGAAGAAACTGATAAGGGAATTACCATAGAATATTTTAATATGTTTCAAAGTTATATTTCTTCTGTTGAGCAAAGGCTGGAAAGTGAAGAGCACAGACTTTTAGAGCTTTTCAGGGAAAAAGATTTAAGAACTGAAAAGCTTATTCAGGCAAGAAAGAATAAAGAAGCCCTGGAAAAGCTTAAGTCAAGAAAAAAGAAACAATATATTGAGAAAATGATTTATGAAGAGCAAAAAGAACTTGATGAAATTTCATCTATAAGAAAAGCCAGGGAAATATGCAATGAAGCTTAAAACAATTTTATTTACTATATTATTTTTTTCTTTAAGTCTTTTTCCAGGGGTTTTTTATGCCCAGGATGAAAAGGGTTCTGTTCCTATTGAAGATCAAACAGAAGATCCCAGGGTAATTCAGGATAGAGAATTGTTTCGTGCTGTTAAATATTATGAAACTTTGAAAAAAGAGCTTGAGGAAAAAGAAAAAAAGCTCAATGAAAGAGAAAGAAAACTAGACAGGTTTGAGCTTGAAATTGAAGCTAAACTTGAAAATCTTAAAAGTCTTGATGAAAAAATAAAAAATGCTCTGGCAAACTTAGCCATTGAAAAAGAAGCCCATGAACAAAAAATTATTGATGCTGAAGAACAAAAATACAAAGATCTTTCCAAGGTTTATGAAAATATGAAGGCCAAAAAAGCTGCTGAAATAGTAAATAATATGGATATTGAAGTGGCCAAACAAATGTTTTCTTATATGCGTCCCCAGGCAGCAGCAGAAATTCTTTCCAATACAAATCCGGAAAAAGCCGCTCTTATAAGCAGGGCTCTTACAGAAAAAGAAGAGCTTGTGAAAAAATAATTAAATATCTAAGTTCAGGGTTTTGCCTTTTTAAATTTAAAAATATCAAGCTTTGTTCTTTCTAAGCCTCATTCTTTTTTTGCTTTGGGACAGGAGAAAAAAAAGCTTTTTCTCCTGAAACCGGCTTAGAAAAAATCTGTCATTATTCCTTAGCAGTTAATTGGTTTATTGTTTGATATTTGAAGGTTTGTAAGCAATATGCTCAAGAATCATCACAGCAACCACTCCCATTACAAATCCGTTCCCAATAACAGGTACAAGGACAGAGGGAAGAGCATCTTTTACACCCAAAGGAAGGTAGGAAACCAAAATGCTTATCATGGCAGGGATTCCAATTACAAGACCGTCTTGAAATGAAAATCCTTTTTGTGAAAAAGCAACCATTAATCCAGCGGCCATCTGGGCACACATTATATAAAGAAGAAGAACACCAACTACAACAGAAGGTACATTCCAGGCAATTATAACTATTCCAGGGAAGAAAGCTGTGAGAATAAGGGCCGCACTTGTTGGAATCATTGTAAATCTTGAAGCATTTCCATTGTCAGCTATTATACCTGCACTCATTGAAAAGTTAACAGAGCCTATAACTCCAAAAAAGCCTGCCAATATATTTGAAATTCCAGTAATTGTTATTCCATTTTTTGTTCTTTTTTCCATGCCTGGAGGATTTATAAGTCTTCCAATGGATTGAATTGAGCCAAGATCATTGATTGCCAAGGCAATAAAACATACAAAAAAAGAAATCAAAAGCCCCGGGTCAAAAACAGGTTTAATTGTAAAGTCTTTAAAAAAATTAGAGATTATTCCAACTTCGCCCTGGCCAAGCCAGATTTCAGGGGAGCCAACAATCATATAGGCAAAAGCTCCAAAAATAATTGCCCATACAAGCATGGTGGCTTTCCAAATACCTGGAAGAACTCTGTCTGCAGTGATCATTGCAGCAAAAAAACAAAGGGCAAACAAAAGATTTAAAAGAGAAATTTCAGGAGTTTTTGCTGTTACAATAAGATTTAAAATTGTGGGTGTAATTGTCAAAGCTATAAGAATTAAAATGGTGGCAACCACCCTTGAAGTAAAGAGTTTGGTAATTTTTGCAAATAAACCTGTTGCACTTAAAACTGCCTGTAGAGCTCCTCCTATGGCAATTGTGGTATAAATTGCATTTATATCCCTTCCTGCTCCTGCAAGAATACCAATAAGTAAAACTGAAGCAGGCCCTGTGATAAGAGGAAGTTTATGACCCCAGATTAATTGGAGGAATAAAGACAGTCCCATTATAAAAAATAATTTTTGCATATAAAGCAGCTGTCTTGCCGGCTCATCAAAGTGAAGACCTGCCACAACTTTTCCTATAATTACCACAGCTGCAATTGTTACAGCCAGCCATTGGAGTCCAAAAATTAAAGTTTTATGTAAAGGCGGGCGTTCATCAAGACCGTATTTGATTTTAATCTGGTTCATAAATCCTCCTTATTACTTATGCTAAAGTGAAACATTTATTTGTGGTCGTTATAGCTGAATCTTTTTAGGATTGCAAATAAACTCAGATTAATAAAAAGTTCAGAACATGACTCATTTTATTGTAATCTGTTTAATTTCTTGATGTACTTGAAGATTAAATAGTGAAATAGTTCTTTTTATATTTTGTAAAATAAGAGATGAAACCATTGGCACTAAAGTTTATACTGGATCTAACTTGGTCTTATCCTTTTGATTTTTGAATGACCTTTTTGTCATTATATATTCAAGTAGTTAGAAAAACTATTAAAACAAAAGCTAGTATTTGTTATCGATGAAAGTATTAAATATACAAAGAGCAAAAAATGACACCTGCGGTTAATTTATTAAAGAAAAATAAAGTAAAATTTAAAATTTTAAGGTTTGAACATGATAAAGAAATATCATCCTATGGAAAAGAGGCTGTAAACAAACTTGATGAAGACCCTTTGAAAATTTTTAAAACACTTATTGTCAAGGATTCATCTTCACCCAAAAATTATTTTACCTCAATTGTACCGGCTGAACAAAGGCTGAGTCTCAAGCTTGTTTCAAAGGAACTTAAAGTGAAAAAAATTGAGATTGCCAACTCGGATGAAGCCTCGAGAGTTACAGGATATTTAGTTGGAGGAATAAGTCCTTTGGGGCAAAAGAAAAAGCTTGAAACCATAATTGATATTTCAGCCTTGAATTTTGACACAATTATTGTAAGTGGCGGTAAAAGAGGACTTGAGCTGGAACTTTCACCATTAGATCTTGCAAAAATAACTAATGCTGAATTTGGAGATATTTGTGATTAAATAGGCTATTGTTTTATAATAGCAAGTTTTAATGCCAGTGCAAAAAAAACAGCTGCAGCAGTTTTATTTAAAATTGATTGGGCTTTAGCTGATTTTGAAAACCAGGTTCCTATAGTTCCTGAAAGAAAAGCAATTGATCCAAAAACTATAATTGTTGCAAGAATAAATATAAGTCCCAGGGAAATAATCTGAAGGGAAACCAAACCCCTTTCAGGAGAAGCAAATTGAGGTAAAAAAGCAAGGAAAAATATTGAAACCTTAGGGTTTGTTATATTCATTATTATTCCTCTTTTATAAAGTTTTGAAAAAGGCAGTTTTTGTTGTTCTTTATTGATAATTTCAGTGGATCCAGCCTTAAAGCTCATCCAGGCAAGATATAAAAGATAGGCAGCCCCTGCATATTTTAAAATATTAAAAGCAATTATAGATGTTTTGAAAATCACAGCAACTCCAAGAGCAACAGCTGTTGTGTGAAAAATAAGGCCTGTGCAAAGACCTAAAGTTACAAAAATTCCTGAAAGTCTTCCATAAATGGCAGACTGGGTAAGAACAAAAATATTATCAGGGCCTGGAGCAAGGGCAAGAATTGTTGATGCTGCAAAAAAAGTTATAAAAACATCAGGGGTAAGCATTTATGTTTCCTTTGTTTAAAAATATTTACAAATTTGATTCAGATTTTTTTATTATATAAATTAAAATTAAAATCCAGAAAGATTTTCTTTACATTTAAAAAACTATGAATTAGCATTTTTAAAAATTAATGCTGGGGGTGCCTTATAAAAGGCTGAGAGGAAAAATATTTTCCAACCCTTGGAACCTGATGCAGTTAGTACTGCCGAAGGGAAGCCAAGTTAAAGATTAAATTTAAAAGGCTTGCCTTCAATAGAGGGCAGGCCTTTTGTGTTTTAAGCCTGAATTTTTTTCTAATTAAATACCTTCTATGTCCGGGTAGACTCAGGAGCCTTTGATTTAGGTAAAATTCAAATTTAAGAAAGGATGATCAATGGTAGTAATTTTAAACGGTCAAAAGGAAAAAATTCCAAGGGGAACAGCTCTTGGTGAATTTTTAAAATCAAAGGGAGCCAATTTTGATGAAATAGTAGTTGAGTTAAATGAATCTGTTATTGAAACAAAAAATTATAATCAAACAATTTTAAAAGAAAACGACAGGCTTGAGGTTTTAAGGTTTGTGGGAGGCGGATGATGGAAGATTTTTTGGAAATAGGCGGGAAAAAACTTAAAAGCAGACTTTTTACAGGAACAGGAAAATATTTTAATGATTCACTGATTCCTGAAGTAATAGAAAAATCTGAGTGCGAAGTTATAACAATTGCTTTAAGAAGAGTGGATTTTAATTCAAAAACAGAAAATCTTACAGACTATATACCAAGACATATGACACTTCTTCCAAATACATCAGGGGCAAGAAACCATGATGAGGCTGTAAGAATTGCAAGGCTTGCAAGGGCATCGGGGTGTGGCAACTGGGTGAAAATTGAAGTTATTTCAGATACAAAATATCTATTTCCGGACAACCACGAAACATTAAAGGCTTCAGAAATTCTTGTAAAGGAAGGTTTTGTTGTTCTTCCCTATATAAGTCCTGATTTTGTTGTTGCAAAACAGCTTGAAAATGCAGGTGTAGCTGCTGTAATGCCTCTTGGTGCTCCAATAGGATCAAACAGGGGTCTTAAAACAAAGGAAATGATTCAGATTATTATTGATGAAATTAAGGTAGCTGTAATTGTTGACGCAGGAATTGGAAAGCCTTCCCATGCATGCGAGGCAATGGAAATGGGAGCTGATGCCTGTCTTGTAAATACTGCAATTGCATCATCAGATAATCCTGTTTTAATGGCAGAAGCTTTTAAAAATGCAGTAAATGCAGGAAGAAGTTGCTTTCTTGCAAAAGCCGGGAAAATAAAAACAAAAGCCAGTGCCTCATCTCCTTTGACAGGCTTTTTGGGCGGGGAGAATTAAAATGGATTTTTATGGAAAAATTAAAGAATTTAAAGACTTTGATTTTGAAAATGAGTTTAGCATTGTAACCAAAAATCAGGTAATTGATGTTCTTGACAAAACTTTTCTATCTGCAAATGATTTTTTTGTCCTTCTTTCTTTGGAAGCCCAAAATTTTCTTGAAGAAATGGCAGTAAAGGCAAATGAAATAACTTTAAGGCAATTTGGCCGTGTTATTACTTTATTTACTCCCATGTATATCTCAAATTATTGTATAAACCACTGTGTTTATTGTGGATATAATTGTAAAAATAAAATTTTAAGAAAACATCTTACCTATGATGAAATTGAAAGGGAAGCAAAGTTTATTTCATCATCCGGATTAAAGCATATTCTTGTTTTAACAGGAGAAGATAAAAAAAAGGCAAATCCTGAATATATTTCAAAAGCTTGTGAGATTTTAAAGAAATATTTCACATCAATTGCAATAGAAATTTATCCTATGACAATTGATGAATATAAAATGGTTGTTGATTCAGGCGGAGATTCTCTTACCGTTTATCAGGAAACCTATAATGAAAAACTTTATGAAAAACTTCATCCCAAAGGCCCGAAAAAAGATTATAAATTCAGGCTTGATACTCCAAAACGGGGAGCAGCTGCAGGTATGAGGTCAATTAATATCGGAGCTCTTCTAGGTCTTGATGAATGGAGAAAAGAAGCCTTTTTTACAGGTCTTCACGCAGATTATCTTTTTAGTGAATTTACAGATGCAGAAATAAGCGTTTCTTTGCCAAGAATAAGACCCCATGAAGGGGATTTTATGCCGGATTATGATGTAACAGATAAAAATATGGTTCAGATTATGACAGCTTTGAGACTTTTTATGCCAAGATGCGGGATAACAATTTCAACAAGGGAAAATATGGAATTTAGAAATAATGTTTTACCACTTGGTGTTACAAAAATGTCAGCCGGGGTTTCAACAAAGGTAGGAGGACATACCCAGGAAGAAAAAGATACAGGGCAATTTGATATTTCAGATACAAGAAATGTTGTTGAAATGGCTGGGGATTTAAAAAATTTTGGTTATCAGCCTGTATACAAGGATTGGCAGTATATCTGATGGAAAAAGTTATAAATGAATTTGAAAAAGGAATTTTAACTTATCTTGGCAGTGAAAAATATTTTTTTTTAAAAGAAATAAAAATTGCTGTTTTAGGTGCAGGGGGCCTTGGTTCAAATTGTGCCTTTAATCTTGTAAGGTGCGGATTTACAAAATTTGTTTTAATAGATTTTGATATAGTTGAACCCTCAAATTTAAACAGGCAGTTTTATTTTTTAAATCAATGCGGCAAACCAAAGGTTGAAGCATTAAAAGAAAATCTTTTGAAAATTAATCCTGATCTTGAAATTGAAACCTTTTGCCAAAAAATTGAATCAAAAAATGACTTAAAAACATTTGATGATTGTGATGCCATAATAGAAGCTTTTGACAATAGTTTTTATAAAAAAATTACAGCAGAATATTTTATGAAAAGAAGAAATCTTCTTGTTTCTGCATCAGGTATTTCAGGATTTGGAAACAGTGACAGAATAAAAGTCAAAAAAATAAGTGAAACTTTTTATATAGTGGGAGATTTTGTTTCAGAATCAAATGAAAAAACCCCTCCGTTCAGCCCATGTGTAAATATTGCTGCTGCAAAACAGGCAGATATTGTTTTTGAATTTTTTTATAAATGTTCAGTTTAAGTTGGAACGGCGGGTGGATTTTTTCAGCAAACTGGTTTTTTTTAGTTGAATAGTTAGATTTTTTACCTAAATTGCTTAATTCAGGTTTTAGAAAGGATTAAATAAATGACTGTTTTTCCTCAAACAGATATTTACTGCATAACAGATCACAGCCATTCAAAAGGCCGTGATAATCTTTTTGTAGTAAAAAAGATGCTTGAAAACGGAATAAAAATTCTTCAATACAGGGAAAAATTTAAGTCAATCAAGGAAAAATATCTTGAATGCCTTGAAATAAGAAAGCTTACAAAAAAATACAATTGTTGTTTTATTGTAAATGATCATGTTGATCTTGCAATTTTATGCGATGCAGACGGAGTTCATCTAGGTCAGGATGATCTTCCTTTAAAAGAAGTAAGAAAACTTATTGGCAACAATAAAATAATAGGAATTTCAACACACAACCCCTCACAGGCAATTGAAGCCCAAAAATCAGGAGCTGATTATATAGGAGTTGGGCCCATATTTAAAACTTCTACAAAAGTTGATGTTTGTGAACCTGTAGGTTTAACTTATCTTGATTTTGTTGTGAAAAATATAAAAATTCCCTTTGTGGCAATAGGGGGAATTAAAGAAGATAATCTTTTATCTGTGATTAAAAGGGGGGCAAATTGCGTTTGTCTTGTTACTGAAATTACAGAAGCTGAAAATATAGACGAAAAAATTATGAATTTAAAACGTATCTGTAATTGTTCAGTCTAAATTGGAAAGGCTGTTGCTTTTTTTAGCAAACTGGATTTTTTTAGTTTTTTAGCTTAATAGTTAAATATCTTTTTTTGAATTGGCTAAAAGCCGGAAATTTTGAAAATTAAGTTTCCGGCAGATTTTTTTATTTATTAAGTGCTTCTCTTATTTTTAAAATTGCCAGATTAATTTCTTCAGGAGTTAATTTTCCTTCTTTAAAAAAAAGAACTTCTCCTTTTTTATCAATAATAATTACTGCAGATTCTTTGGTTTTTAATCCCCACTTTTCAAGGGCTTTGCCTTTTCCATCCACCACATAATAGGCATAGGGGAATTCAACCTGGCTTTTATGAAACCTTGAAACTGCAATTTTAGAAGTTCCCCAGAGGGCATCGTCCATATTTAAAATTGTTGTTGTTTTGTATGGGGAATCAGGAAGATTGGCAGGGAAATCTGCTTCAATAAGAGCATCTATATAGTCTTTGTTTATTTCGTCAATTCCAGTTCTTGCTGCAAGATGATAAATTGTTGAGACTTTTCCTTCAAGCTCTGCCAAAGACCATGGTCTGTAATTTATTTGAGAATTTTTTTTAATAGTCATTTTTTTGTTTTGGATTTCATAATCAAAGGTAAAAATACCCTTGTCTTCAATTTTAACTTGGGGAAGCCTGGTTCCAACTTTAATTTCAGCAGAAATTCCCAAAGATATAAAACCAGTTAAAAATAAAGCTTGAATCAGGAAAAATAGTTTTTTCATTGAATCTCCTTTTGTGTTAGTTTTTCATGTTTTATGGTTAAATGGCTCAATACTAAACTAAACTTTGTTTAAGAGAAATAAAAAACTGAAATTTAAGGTTTTATTGCATTTATAAAAAATATTTCATAAAGTTCAATCATTATAAATCTTCAAAATCAATATTTAATACCTGGGCGGAAATTTAAGTTTTGTTTGTTGTGTTTATTGATTGTTCAGGCAAAAAATCACCATAAAATCTGGAGATAAAAATGAGGAAAAATTTTTTGGTCCTATTAATTTTAGTTCCCTTTGTTTTAAACGGATGTGCTGGAATTGTAACAAATAAGTTTAAAAGTTCTGTTTTTAAGAATGAAGATCAGGGGAGTTTTTCCCAGCTTGAAAACAGGGTGGTTGTAAAAAAGAATAGTTTTGGAATTCCTTTAATAGAAGCTCAAAACATGGAAGATCTTGCTTTTGCCTGCGGATACTCAGATGCTTCAGACAGACTTGCTCAAATGGTTCAGTTAAAGCTTGTTTCCCAGGGAAGACTTTCTGAATTTGGAGGTGAAGTTTTTATTGATCTTGATTTGTTTATGAGAAGCCTTGATTTTAAAAAAAGAGCCAACTCCCTTTTAAAAGGAACAAGTGAAGAAACAATCAAGCTTCTTGAATTATACAGCGAAGGGGTAAATGCTTATTTGGAAAGGCATAAGGATGATTTGACTCCTACCTTAAAAATGGCAGACTATATTCCTGAGAAATGGACTCCTTTTGATTCAGCTTCACTTTTTATGGTGCTTAATTTTGGGCTTTCCTTAAATTTTCACGAAGAAATTACAGCACTTCATTTTCTTGAGAAATTAGAACCAGAGAAAATTCCCTATCTTTTTCCTGTTTATCCAGATGAAGATCTTCCTTTTGATGAAGTTCCAAAACTTAAGGCCCTTAAAAAAGCATCAGGTAAGAATATTTATGGTTCTTTAGAAAAAGTATCTGCAATGCTTGAAGATCTTGGGCTCAACCATTTGGCAGCTTCAAATAACTGGGCTGTTTCAAAAAACATTGCCTTAAATAATAAGTCTATTTTTGCCAATGACACCCATCTTCCAATTTCCCTTCCAGGAATTTGGAATTTAAAGCATTTAAAATGTCCTGGATTTAATTCAGCCGGAGTTTCCGGAGCAGGGTTTCCTGCAATTATAGCAGGATTTAATGGAAATCTTGCCTGGGGAATGACAATGTCAATGGCTGATAATCAGGATGTTTTTGTTGAAAAAATAAGAAATATCGAAGGTTCTCTTTATTATCTTTATGAGGACAATTGGCTCAGGACAAAGAAAAGAACAGAGGTTTTTAAAACAAAGGAAGGAAAAACCTTTGAGTTTATTATCCATGAAACCCATCATGGACCGATTATAAATCATACATTTAAAAACGATAGAATTTCTGTGCTTCAGCCTGTTTCCGGTGAAATGGAATATGCTGTTTCTTTAAAAACTCCTTTTTTTGAAAAAGATGACAGCATGGAGCAGTTTTTTAAACTGAACCAGGCAAAAGATGTTTTTGAAGCAAGGGAGTATATTAAGGAAATAAAGACAATTTCCCTTAATCTTGTGTTTGCAGATAAAGAAAACATAGGCTGGCAGGTTACAGGAAATTATCCCTTAAGAAAAAATGGAAGAGGGCTTTTTCCTTCCCCTGGATGGACAGGAGAATATGAGTGGACAGGAACACTTTCAAATGATGAATTTCCATTTAGCATAAATCCAAAATGGGGATTTGTTGCCACAGCAAACCATAGAACCGTTTCAAAGGATTTTCCCCATACTCTTTCATCTTCCTGGTATTACCCGGATAGATTTGAAAGAATAAAAGAAATGATAGAAGAAGGGGGAAATGATTTTAAAAAAATGAAGGAAATTCAGATGGATGTAAAAGCAAGTCTTCCCCTGAAACTTCGTAAAAAAGGAATTTTTTCTCCTTTTACCTCAAAAATAAATCTTGTTATTTCAAGTATGGAAGAACCCCAAAGATCCAATGCCCAGGAAATTTTGGACATGATTTCATCCTTTGATGGGGAGATGACAGTAGATTCTATAAACGGCTGTGTTTATCAGGTTTTTTTGCATTGTGCCTCAAAAAGAATTTTTATGGACGAACTTGGACCAGAAACTTCCACCCAATGGAAATCTTTTTGTGCCAATGAATTCTTTAATTATTCACCTTTTTATGACCATCTTCTTCAAAGAGAAAACAGTCCTTTTTTTAATGATATAAACACAGATAAAAAGGAAACAAAATACGAAGTTCTTGCCTATGCGCTGGCTGATACAAAGCAGTTTCTTGAAAAAGAATTGGGTAAGGATAAAAATAATTGGCAATGGGGAAAACTTCATACTTATTATTTTCAGACTGAAACATCAAAGCTTTCAAAACATCTTGGTTTTTTCCAAAGAAAAGGAGTTAATCTGCTTTCAGATTATTTTAATAGAGGGCCTTATCCTGCTCCCGGAGATTTTGGGACAGTAAATGTTGCGGGTAATTTTCCCTCAAAAGATTTTGATGTATGTATGATTCCGTCCATGAGGATAATTGTGGATTTTTCACTGGATGAACCTTTTTGGGGAATAAATTCCACAGGGCAGTCAGAACATCCTTCAAGTGTTCATTATGATGATGGAATAAAGGCCTGGCTTAAAGGTGAATATATGAATTTTCCTTTTAAAGAGGAAAACATCGATAAAATTTATAAAAAAGCTTATATTCTCACCCCCTGATAAACCAATGTTTTTGTAAAAGACTGTCTGATTTTTGGGCAGTCTTTTTTTTGTGTTTTTAATTTTGACTTTAGTTTGTATTTAAGTATTTTTTTAATAAGCTTAATTTTAAATGGGAAAACAAATGAAAAAAAATGTTTATTCAATATTTTTTATAGTCTTTTTTTTTAGTTTTGGGGCTCAATTGTCTAAGGCTTCTGAAAATAAGGTTAAATTTATATTTGCACCAAAAGACAAAATGGTCATGCTTGAAAGGGTTGTGGCTGTAAATGAACAAATTTTAAATGAAGAAGTTTTAGAAAAACAGGAATCTTCAATAAGTACAAGAATTACATACAATAAAACTAAAAACGGTTTTGAGCTTAAAGCTGAAATAACTAAAATTGAATTTTTTATAAATGGAGAAAAAACAGAAAACCCTGTTTTTGAAGTGTTGAAAGAGTGTCCTATTATTTATGAAGTTGATAAATTTGGCAATTTTGTTGATTTAAAAGGTTATGATAAATTCAATTCCCTTTTGTATGAAAAATTTACCAAAGAATTTGCAGATGAGATTTCAAAGATTTATTCAGAAGATAAAATGAAGGAAAAAGCAAAATCTGATTGGGATCAAAAAACAGGAAATTATCTTGGAAAAACAGTTTATCACGGGGAAAAATGGAAAAACAAAGAAGTAATGGTTATTCCCGGAGGCCAAAAAACCAAGGTTGATTTTGAAACTATTTTCTTTTTAAATGAAAAAATTAAAGGAAAAGACTGTGCAAAAATCAAAATTTTATTTAAAATTCCCGATATATCAGCCAAAGATTTGAAAGGGCAGATAGAAATTTATCTAAACCCTTTAACCATGGATGTTTACTCTGTTCTTTCAGAACGTGATTTTACAATTGGAACTGGAAAAGAAGAGATCTTGATGAAAGAAAAAAGAGAATATAATTATGAGTATATTTATTAGATTCTAAGGAAATTTTATGAGAAAAATAGTTTTTTTAATTTTAATTTATTTTAGTCTAGTTTTTAATTTAAGCTCAGAAAATATATGTGAAAACATTGATATTCCCTGGCTTTTAAATCATGCTCCTTTTCCAGAGAATGCTGAAATCATATCAAAAAAAGATGTTTTTGGGCTTTGTGAACTGATTGTTCTTATAAACACTGAACCCATGTCTCTTTATTGCGGAAAAGATTTTTTTATTTCAGGTCAGATGTTAAAAGATAAGGAAGTTATCACACTAAAAACCATTGAAACTTTAGCTGACAAAATTAATAAAAGAAAAAAAGAATTTGAAGAAAAAGAAAAATCCGAAGAAAATCAGCGAATTTTATTTTTCAAACAAAACAATGATAAGTTAAAAGAGTTTACAGCTTTTGAGTTTGGAGCAAAGAATCCAGATAAGACAATTTTTGTAATCACTGATCCCAAATGTTTTCATTGCAAACAACTTTTAATCTGGCTTGAGAAAGTAAGTGTGGAAGATAAAATCAAGGTCAATACAATTCTTTATCCTGTAATGGGAGATGAAAGCAAAGATATGGCGGCCAGGGCTGTTTGCAATGATTTTGGAATAAGTGAATACCTTGGAATGGAAGATGATTCAAAGCCATATATTTGTGAAAAATCAGATTCCCTTTTTATGAGCCAGGAAGATTTTTTTAAAAATGCAGATTTAAATTTTATTCCATATATTGTTGATTCAAACTTTAAATGGTCAGTTGAAGGAGCTGATCTTGAAGTTTTAAAAGAAAAGCTTAAAAATTGTTCTAATTAAATCAGTTTAAAGCACCAGCTTATCCGGGTTTATAACAATTTAAAGAAAGGAAACTTCCATGCTTGAAGCAATTGGCATCAAACTTATAACTGTTCTGGCTGGATTTTTGTTTGAGCAGGGGCTTGTCTCCATGGATAAATTTCAGGTTGCAGGGGCGCCTTCCTGGTATTATGAAGAATCAAACAATGATTATATTTATGTGTTTTCCTATAAAGACGGGGGAATAGAAACCATAGAGCCTTTAAAAACAGATCTTTGTGTTTTGATGGAGAAAAAAATCCAGGGAGTTATTGACCTTGTTGTTTATGAAAACTTTAGGAACTTAAAAGAGCCAAAGGAAAAGGAACTTGTAAGTCAGTTCAGCAAAGATTCAAACCTAAACCTTTTTGTAAAATCAAAAATTAAAATAGAGCGGATAGTTCATCAGGATTTGAGGGAAAAAGGGCTTATATTTAAGGGAAGACCTGAAAGAACTTTTGGCAGTGCAATTTTATCAAAAAAATCTCTTCTTGATTATCAGGAGGAAAGAATAAGTATTTTAAGGGAAAAGATTGTAAGGCAAAAATCTTCAACAATGTTTGACAAGCTTGATTCAGAGCTTGGAGAAGATGAATATGAAATGGAAATGGAGGATGAAATTCCTCAATGGTAGTTAAATTTCCCGGCAGTTATTCTGCCGGGATAAATTTGTTTTTATGTTTTTAATGATTTAGGGCGGCTTCTTTTTTCATGGAAAGGCCAATTCTTTTTCTTTGAGGATCAATTGAAATAACTCTTACCATGACTTTTTGATTTACCTTGACCACTTCAGAGGGATCTTTAATAAATTTATCTGCCATTTCGCTTATATGGACAAGTCCGTCCTGGTGAACTCCAATATCAACAAAAGCACCAAACTTTGTTACATTTGTTACAATTCCTGGGAGGAGCATTTTTTCTTCAAGATCTGAAATTGAATTTATTCCTTCTTTAAAGGAAAATATTTCAAAATTACTTCTTGGGTCACGCCCTGGTTTTGCAAGCTCATCAATTATGTCTTTTAAGGTGGGAAGCCCTGTTTTTTCGGTTATATAAAGATTTAAGTCAATTTTATCCCTTAAGCTTTTATTTTTTATAAGATCAATTACTTCAGAAGAAAGGTCTTTTGCCATTTTTTCCACTATTTTATAAGATTCTGGATGAACAGCACTGGAATCAAGGGGATTGGCTGAATTTGAAATTCTTAAAAAACCAGCGCATTGCTCAAAGGTTTTGGGACCTAGTTTTGGAACTTTTTTAAGCTCTTTCCTGGTTTTAAATCCTTTATTTTCTGTCCTGAAATCTATTATATTTTTTGCCAGCCTGGGCCCAAGGCCTGAAACATAGGAAAGGAGTTCTTTGCTTGCCAGGTTTAAATCAACTCCAACCTGGTTAACACAGGAAAAAACCACAGTATCAAGTTTTGATTTTAAAAGCTTTTGATCCACATCATGCTGGTATTGGCCCACACCAATTGATTTGGGGTCAATTTTAACAAGCTCTGCCAAAGGATCTAAAAGTCTTCTTCCAATTGAAACAGCTCCCCTTACAGTGAGATCATGGTCAGGGAATTCTTCCCTTGCAGCTTCAGAAGCCGAATAAATGGAAGCTCCGCTTTCATCGGTGAGGATAATTGGAATTTCAAGATTAATGGATTTTAAAAAGTTTTGGGTTTCCCTTCCTCCTGTTCCGTTTCCAACAGTTATCGTTTCAATCTTGTATTTTTCAATTGCTTTTTTTATTAAATCTTTGGCCTGGTTTACCTTGTTTTTTTCAAAGGGAAAGATTATAAAATCTTCTTTTAAATCTCCCTTGTCATCTAAAACAACAGTTTTACATCCTGTTCTAAGGCCGGGATCAATTGCAAGAACTCTTTTTTTACCCAGGGGCGGAGCCATTAAAAGTTCTTTTAAATTTGAGGCAAATACTTCAATTGCTTCAAGGTCTGCTTTTTCCTTTAAAGAGTTTTTAATTTCAGTTTCCATTGAAGGAAGAATCAGTCTTTTATAAGAGTCTTCAATTGCCTCGTTTACAAGATAGGAAAACTTGCTGTTTCTTAGATAATTGTTTTTTAAAACCTGAAGAGGTTTTGAATCATCAGGCCTTATGGAAAAAGAAAGATATCCAAGGGAATTTCCTCTTAAAACAGCTAAAATTCTATGTCCGGGTGATTTTCTTATTTCTTCCTGATAATCAAAATAATCTTTAAATTTTTGAGCTTCATTTTCCTTTGTTTTTACAAGCTTTGCTTTAATAATTGACTGAGTTTTAAAAATTTCTCTTATTTTACCTCTTAAATCAGGATTTTCAGAAACAATTTCAGCAATTATAAATTTTGCTCCTTCAATTGCTTCGTCTTCTGAATTTACTCCCTTTTCAGGGTTGATAAATTTTTTTGATTCTTTTAAAGGATCAAAACCTTCAACCTGAAGAAGGATTTTTTCAGCAAGGGGCAAAAGTCCTTTTTCCCTTGCCATGGATGCTTTAGTTCTTTTTTTAGGACGAAACGGAAGGTAAATATCTTCAAGCTCTGGAAGAGCTACACAATTAATTAGCTTTGATTTAAGTTCAGGGGTTAAAACTTTTTGTTCTTCAAGTGAAGCCAAAACAGCTTCTTTGCGTTTTTCTAAAGTTTTTATCTGCTCAAGGGTGTCTTTTATAAGACTGATTTCAACTTCATCAAGTGAGCCTGTTTTTTCCTTTCTATATCTTGCTATAAAGGCAATGGTTGAGCCTTCTTTTAAAAGAGAATCTACTGCTTCAACCCCGGCTTTATTTATATTTAGAGCCTTTGATGCCTTTTCAATTATCATTGTGTCCATTTAAAATCCGTTCCAGGTTTATTTGTATAAAGTTAATTTCTTTGTATGATCATTCTTTTTTCAAATCTAAAAAAGATGGGAATTTAGGGATTTTATTTTTTGTGAATCCATAATGCTTGAAAACTACCCTTGAATTTATTTTTGGAGGATTTGCTCTTTCTAAATCTGAAAAACCTGAACCAAGGTTAAAAATTATTCCGTTATCAAGTTTAATTTTAAGGCTTCCCATCATGTTTTTATATTTTCCTTTACCCTTGTTTATTCCAATAACAATCCCCTCCATTTTGCTAAAATTTTTTACTTTGAGAATATAGGGGATTTTGCCATTATGGTAATTTTGGCTGGGGTCTTTAAGAATTACTCCTTCCCCGCCTTTTGATTCAATTTTTTTTAAAAATCCGTTAAGATGATCTTTTCCAGTACAAATTATTTGGGGAATGATTTTGACATTTTTATTTGGATTGGTTTCAAACCATTTATTTGCTTTTTCAAGACGTTTTGAAAAATCCCCTTTTGTATTTGGGACTTCAAAAATATTATAAGTTATTTTTTCCCAGGAATCTGTGGGGATTTTTTTAAGAACAGCGGATTGAATAAACTCAAAATCATTTCTTTTACTCCAAAGTTCACCATCCAGCTCAAAAGGAGGGAAGTTTTCAATAAACCATTTTGGAGTATTTATAAGTTTTCCGCTTCTGGTTAAAAGTTTTTCTCCGTCCCAATATCCTCTTATTCCATCCAGTTTTTCGCTCATATAAAAGCCTGTGATTTTTTCATCACCTTGGTAGACTAAAGCTTTTTGAAGGGTTAAATCTTTTGAAAAAACAAGGCTTTGAGAAAAAAGAAAAGCAAAAACAATTAGGTATTTTAAAAGGTTCCGGAAAACTTTCATTTTAATCACCCATAAATAATTATTAGAAATAAATATGTTTAATTCAATATCCGGTAATTTGTCAAAAGCTGGTTATTAACTTTTTTTGCTTATGAATTTTGGTTTTTAAAATCTTCCATGAATTTACAAAGAGTCTTAATTCCCTCAAGGGGCATTGCATTGTAAATGGAAGCCCTTACTCCTCCAGCAATTCTGTGACCTTTAAGGCCTCCAAGTCCATTTTCAAGGGCTAGGTTTATAAATTTATTTTCAAGATCCTCGTTTAAGAGCCTGAAAGTTACATTCATAAATGATCTGTCTTCTTTTTGAGCTGTTCCTTTATAAAATCCATTGCTTTCATCAATTGTATTGTAAATATAGTCAGCTTTTTCTTTATTTAAGGCTGCCATATTTTCAAGGCCTCCAATTTCTTCTTCAATCCATTTTAAAACAAGTTCACAGCAGTAAATTGAAAATGTTGAAGGAGTATTGTGCATTGAATCTTTTTTAACATAGGTTTTATAGCTCAACATTGTGGGCAGATCCTCGGGTACAAGGTCTAGCATTTTGTCTTTAATAAGCACAAGTGCTGTTCCTGAAGGGCCTATGTTTTTTTGGATACCCGCATAAATTATCCCGAATTTTTCAATATCAAGAGGCCTGCTTAAAATATCCGAACACATGTCTGCAGCAAGGGGAATTTCAGTTTCAGGAAGATTTTGCCATTGGGTTCCCCTGATTGTATTGTTTGTTGTTATATGAAGATAAGCCAAGTCTTTTTGGATGGTAAAGTTTTTGGGAATATATGAAAAGTTTTTATCTTCTGATGAAGCTGTAACTTTTATATTTTTACCCTGAATTTGGGCTTCTTCTATTGCTTTGGTTGACCAGGTGCCTGTGTTTATATATCCGGCCTTTTTGTCTTTGGTAAGAAAATTCATAGGAACCATTGCAAATTGAAGACTGGCTCCTCCCGGAACAAAAATAACTTTCCAGGAATCATCTAGATTATAAAGTCTTTTTACTCTTTTCTTGGAAGACTCAAGAATAGCCATAAAATCTTTTGATCTATGACTTATTTCTATTATGGACATTCCTGTATTATTGTAATTTATAAAATCTTTTTGAATCTGCTTCAAAACCGGCAGGGGCTGAACAGCCGGTCCCGGATTGAAATTGAAAATTCTTTTTTCCATTTTGTAACCTGCCTCCAAGCATTTTGTTCTAATAAGGTATGTAATAACTTAAAAACTTGTGATAAAGAGCTATTATCATAAGTCTGATATATTTAATAATAAAATAATGGTGAAAAACATGAAGATATACAATTATCCTTCAAAGGAAGCTTTGGATAGAATTGAAAGAGTAAAAAGTCGGGGAATTGGAGATACTGATGAACTAAACTCCCAGGTATCTGCAATTTTGGAAGATGTAAAAAAAAGGGGAGACAAAGCTGTAATTGAATATACAAACAAATTTGACGCTCCAAATCTTAAAGAGGCTGACCTTGAAGTTACAAAAGAAGAAATTGAAGAAGCTATAGGTCTTGTTTCTGATGATTTTAAAAAATCCCTTAAAAGAGCAGTTTCACAGATTTCATCTTTCCATGAAAAACAAAAAAATATTTCCTATATAGACATAGAAAGAGATGGAGTTCTTTTAGGTCAGCTTATAATTCCTGTTCAGTCGGCTGCTGTTTACGTTCCTGGTGCAACAGGTGGAGAAACTCCTTTGGTTTCAACTGTTTTAATGGGAGGAATCCCGGCTAAAATTGCAGGTGTTGAAAAGCTTGTAATGGTTACTCCTCCAACTTCTGAAGGTAAAATCAACCCTTATCTTCTGGCTGCTGCGGATTATGTTGGTTTTGATCATATTTACAAAACAGGAAGTGCCTGGGCTGTTGGAGCTTTAGCTTATGGAACCGATACAATAGCTTCTGCCGATATAATAGTCGGGCCTGGTAATATTTATGTGACAATAGCCAAAAAAATGGTTTCTGGAATTGTTGGAATAGATATGATTGCAGGGCCAAGCGAAATTCTTGTTATTGCAGATTCTTCAGGAGATCCTGAGTTTATTGCAGCTGATCTTCTTTCCCAGGCAGAGCATGACGAAATGGCATCTTCAATTCTTGTTACTCCGGATATGGAGCTTGCAAAAAAAGTAAAAGATGCAGTTGACAGAAGAATAAAAAATCTTTCAAGGTCTGAAATTGCTCTTAAATCAACCAAAGATTACGGAATTATTCTTGTTACCCAAACTCTTGATCAGGCATTTGAGCTTTCTAATTTTTTTGCTCCAGAGCATTTAGAGCTTATGATTGAAGATCCTCTTGTAAATCTTTCAAAAGTTAAAAATGCAGGAGCAATTTTTGCCGGTAAATACACTCCTGAACCTATGGGAGATTATATTGCGGGGCCAAATCATGTACTTCCAACAGGAAGAACTGCAAGGTTTTCTTCAGCTCTTTCAGTTGATAATTTTATTAAGAAAACCAGCCTGATTCATTATTCAAAAGAAGCACTTGAAGAAGAAGCTGAGCATGTAATCAGGCTTGCTAATATTGAAGGTCTTGATGGCCATGCTGAATCTGTAAGAGTTCGAGTTGAAAAATAAAGTTTTGTTTAATTTTGAAAAGCCCTCTAAAAATTGAGGGCTTAAATTTGTTTTTGTCAATTAAGTTTATTTTTTAACTAAAAAAATCTTAAAAATATATACGATTTTTTTTGGCTATTTGTTTGGAATATATGCTTTATTTGTATAGGCATTTATTAAATACCATTCGGTTGTTATTGAATTATGATCCTTCCAAATATGAACTTTATTGCCGTTTTTGTCGGTTTTGTTGTTTTTCAAACAAACAACTTTTCCGCTTTTGTGATAAATTTTAAACCGACCTGAGCCCAGGTGTTTTAAATAAAATTGTTGTGCCTGATTATTGTTTCCTTTTGTCCATAAATGCAATGGTGTCCCATCTGTTGTTTTACCGCCTCTGCAGTCTATTACACCGTCACCGCTATGAGCTGCTCTTATAATATAATGGGATGAATGATAGGGTTTTTCAAATTTAAACAATTTGTTCAGGCCTGAATCTTTTGTCCAGATATCCATGGTGTTTCCCTTATAGTTCCAGTCTTTTCCTGGAAATTCTAAATAGCCTCTATTGCTTCGCCCGTAACTCATGGCTGATTGGATATAAAATTTATAAGGAGGTACTTCAGTGCCTTTCAGCGATTTTTCAGCAATGGTGTTATGACCTAGAGGTTTAACAGCGGCCCGGGTGGAATTGTCTAATAAATACCATTCATTGTGCAAGCCATCGTGATCGTCCCAAAGTTGTATATTTGTACCGTTTTTTGCCTGCTGATCTTCAAGATTCACAATCCGGCCGTTTTTAGTATAAATTTTATAGCGGCCGTTACCAAGGTGAGAAAAAAGAAACTTTTGAGCTTTGCTCCGGTTTGTTTCCCATATGTGAATATTATCTCCTTTGTTTAATTTTCCGCTTGCCGCATCAACTCTTGAAGATTTCAGGTCACCTATATATATCTCATACCAGCCGGTTTCATTGGACTGAACAAGGGTAAATCTTTTTGTAGCTGCATTATCCAATGTCCAGACTCGAATGTTATCGCCTTTGGTAGCCAGTGAACCTCCGCCTGCTTTTTCCCAGCATCCTCCAGCATCTCTGCCGTAGTTAACTGCAGATTGTATAATTAGTTTTTTCCCCGTGGGCAGGGTAGCACCGCTAAGTGGAAGTGCATTTAAGTTTATACCCATTCCCAGAACTATGATTATTAAAGTTACAATTTTAAAATAAAAATATCTCATTTTTTCCCCTTTAAATTAATGGAATGTAAAATAAAAAACGACTGTTTACCATAATATTTCCTGTTCTGAAATAATTAAATTTTTATAGGGGTTTCAAACAAGGCTGGTTTTGCCAGTATTTTGGTGTGTTTTCCTCTTTTTTAATAAAAGATGAAACTTTAATTTTAGCCGGGTAAAATATAAAAATCATTGATAATAAAAGCTTGTAAATTTAAGCATTCAAAAATATGCGAGGAATTACTCTTCTTTTTTTGACTGACCTTTATCATTATCTTCAGGCTTATATTTTATTCGTCCTGCCCAGATGAAAAAGGCCCCTAGTCCAATGGGATATAGTCCGTATAATCTTTTAAAGCCCGGAAAGCTGAACTCGGAATTGCCAAAGCCTGTGCCCACTGCTCCCACAAGGATGATATTAATTCCTAAAAGTATTGTAAGTCCTCCAAAGATATATGCTATGAGAAGTCCTTTTTCCATTTGCCAATTCCTGATTTTTTTAGTTAACTCCCCTCACTTAAAAGCAAGGGAGGGGAGTGGTTGTTTAGTTTCAAAGTCAGGCTGATAATTTTTTGTTACTATTCAATTTCTAATCTGAAATTATCATTTCTGCTGTTTTTTAAAGACTGTTGTGTGGTTCTCAAAAGAGTCTTTGACTGTAGCTCCTTTGCTGGAACAACTTCAAAGTTGTATGTCTTCTGAACCCCGGGAGTTAAATCACTTCCGCTTTTTGGAGAACCAGTGAGATTGGTTACTCCGCTGAAGCTTATAGAGTAAGTTCCTATATTGTCAGGTGCTTCTACTCCTACAAGCATTGCAGAATGATAGCCGATTTTCAGGCTGGGAGTAAATGTCTTGCAATAATTGCTGTAGCTTGTTGCATACATTGTTCCAATGTAAGCCCCATCTATATAAAGTGCAAAGGCGTCATCTTTTGCACCTCCGTTATCGCAAACCGTAATTGAAACATTTCCTTGAACAACTTCATAAGTAATGGCATTTGAAGGCTTGCTCCAATTATCTTTTTCTTTTACTTGGGCAGTAACCTTATGGATACCTGTATCAAGAGAGGCTGGTATTATAAGTTCCAGAGCTGTTTCAGCAGCAGAATATATAAGTGCATCATTACCACCTATTGTTACTTTGTTTTCTGAAGTATTTGTGCTGAATCCGGCTCCGTACAGGGTTGCATAAATTCCCACTCCGTCCATATCTGGTGAAATTGAAGTCAGTTCAAGTTCTGAAATAATCTCAATTGAATCGGGCTTGTTTACCTTTGCGTCGGCAGTATCGTTTGGATGATTAATCTCAACACTTAAAGGACCCTTTGTGTATTCGTCAAGATACCAACCGGGTATGGTTATATTCATAGCTGTACCGTCTGAACGGATACTGTTTATTGTTGCCCATACTTTAAGATCATCATTGTCAGTTATTCTAATTTCAGGTTTAAGGTAGCTTTCAAAAGGCCACCATCCTCTTTGGATTTTGCTGAATCCGGATCCTGTAATATTGAAAGTCTTGTCTGTTCCATCGGGAATAATTTTATTTGGTTCAATTTTTTCTATTGATAGAGGGAAAATAACATTAAAATGAATAACTGCGTCTGTGTTTCCAATATCATATATAGTTTTAGTAACATTAGCTCCTTTATTGATAATTCCGGCAACTTCCGCCGCTAGTTTGAGCTGGCCTAAACCGGGTACAAATTTAGCCCCTATTTTTGCAGCTATTTTTGCAAGTATTTTTTCTGCAGCATCCTTGCCCATTTTTTTTGCAAGGGCAGTTGTAATAGGTCCTGGGGGTACGCTTCCAATATCCTGCCATAAAAGATCTATAAGTGATTTTATAGAGCCGCTCGCGTCACCGTTTAAAGCTTTTGTTACTACAATATCTACAAGTCCGGGAGCATTGTTCCATAAAATAGCTACAAAATCTTTTTCAGGAAGCGGAAGGACATCTTCCAATATAGGCCAGATGGCTCGTTCAATAATTGTTCTGAAATAAAGTTTATTCCAGACATCCAGCGATTTTATCTGGGTAGGTAAATGCTTTGTGCCAATACCTGGACTGATGACCTCAACTAAAGCATTTTTTCCTTTGGGATGGTTGAATTTTGTAGCAGTTGCAATAAAAAGAAGACCGTAACCTTGGGGACCTGCCATCCCGCTTAAACCAGTTATATGATCTTCAAGTATGGTTCCGTCAGAGGCAGTTATTTTTGCAGAAAGATATAATTGAGTATCGTTGTTTATAGCAATATTGCCTGAATCTTCATATTCATACACTTTTATATCATCTGCCACTTCAGGAGTAACCTCTGCGTTTTCTCCAAAAAGTCCAAGAAGTTTTTTAGACGCTTCAGGGGCTGTTTTTAATTTATCAGAATCTGCAATTAATTGTGATACATCTTTATAGGCATTGGTCAGTGCCTTATTTAATTCAGTGTCCCCATCACTTAAAACTTGAGGATTTTGTATCAATTTGTTTTTAAGAAGATCTTTTAAATTTCTAACAGAATCACGATTTGAAATTTCATCATAGATATTGGCTAATTCGGAATCTTTTATTAGTTGCTCCACCCCCAGTCCGTCCCATATAAGAGATAGGGCGGTTGACTCTTCATTCAGTGTGATATTGTTCTGATGTGGGAAAATAACTCCTGACAAATAGAGTCCATACTGAGGCACTGCAGGTGTAGATTCGTCTTTTTCAAGAAGAGCAGTTATAGTTGTTGGTTTGTTTAAATTTGCATCTGTTGAAAAATTTCCTTTTATATCAGGATAAATTTCTTGATCAAGATTTAGGGAAACATCAAGTTTTGTAAGATCCACATTAATATTTGGAGAATCTATAGTTCCATTAATCTTTCTTGTAATCTTTAGCCATAGAGAATTTGATTCACCTGCAACTGAAGTTACTGATACATAGCCTGTTTGTGCTTGGGATGGAAGGTTGAGTTTAAGCTCTGTATCTGATGTATTCTTTATGTTTTTAGAAGCTCCATTGAAATTTACGGACAATTCCGAATTAAGATTTTCACCTGTGAGAGTGACATTTGAATTTGAGCTGTTGTAAGCTGCTGTTTTGAGTAGAGGCATTGAATCTGTTCTTATCTGAAGTTCAATACCATGACTTCGTTTACCGTCAGCAGCAATGAAAAACTCAATAAGCCCTGAATCTATATTGTCGGGACCTGTGAAAGTGGCAATATTATTTATAAGAGAAGAGGCTTTCTGGGTTATAGCTCCTTCTAGAGTATTGAAAACACCAATGAGTTCATCTGCAGAACCTGGGCCGTTTACAATCTCTAGAGACAGTTCATCATCTGCTATGGAAAGATTTTCTATTCCTCTTGTAGCATTGTAAAGGCGTTTAATGAGAAGAGAATCTGCTATGGCAGACCTGTCAGCTCCTGGAGCTATAAGTTTAACATTATAAGTTTCTATTGTCTCTTCAGAGTCTTTAAGTCCGTCATTGTCATTATCCAGGTCCAGGTAGTTGGGAATCCCATCCTTGTCTGTATCCAGTGGTAAGTTTGGATTTGGCCCTGCCTGTACTGTGTCGTCGGCATAGCTTGTGTTATCACTGCTTGTGTCAAAGAAGTTTGGATAGCCATCACCATCTACATCGTTTAGTAAAGCAAGGGCGGCTGAATCAAGTTCGGGCTTTTCAGCTTGAGTGTAATATTCAACTCTGTCGGGTATCATATCGCCGTCAGTGTCAGTATCCCACCAGGCAGGCAGTCCATCATTGTCTATATCTTTGTTTTTAGGCCAGTCTTTTGCTGTAATGTAAAATTCAATAAAGTCGGGGATTGTATCTCCGTCGCTGTCTGCAGACAAATGGTTGCTGTCTATGGCCATTTCCAGATCGTCTGAAAGTCCGTCCATGTCTGTGTCTTTAAAAACTTTCGCCTCATATTCCCATTTCTCATCACTTTTGCCGGAGGAATCTGTGATAACAAGATAATAATCGCCTTGAGAAGGTACAGATACGCCTGCTCCTGTTATACCTACCTGAGTTGTAAAATCATACCTTTTTAAAGGGAGAGAGTTGCCGTAACTATCTACTATTGCAACTGAAGGAGACATTTCAGAATCGCCTCCATCTACCATGGCAGAATAGATCCCAGGGGCCATTTTAATCTTGTAATAATCAAGATCCGGACCTTTAGGCGAGTGAATCAGCCCAGAAATCTTAACAGGAATTTCACCTGCATCTTCGCTGACAGAGATGCCGTCATTTGTGTTGAAAGGGGTTTTTTCCTGTTCTTTGTATTCTTTGTATTTCGAACGTGTTGAATCCAGAGGATAGTCGTCTTCTATGTCAATAACACCGTCACCGTCAACATCGTCGTCGTAATAATTCCCTTTGCCGTCGTTGTTGAAATCAAAGTGGGATGCACGGTCATCAGGAAATGCATCATTGATGTTCAGAAACCCGTCACCATCTCTATCCAGGTCATCTTTATCTGCTATACCGTCTCCATCTGAATCTTGAATTAAAGTTATCAGGATTTCATCTTCAGCAGTGATGCCCTGACCATTGTCAGCTGTCAGCTTAAGTTTATATTCTCCTGATTTATCAGCATAAAAACCTGTTGATGGTGTATTTTTGCTGGTGAAAAAATACTGACTGTTTTCAGGAGCTGAAACCACTTGCCAAGTGAATTTGTTTCCTGAGCATTGGGTTCCGTCAATGAATATTATTTTGGAGTTTTTCGGGTTTGGAATGTCTGACGCCAGAGCTCCTTTACGATCTGGGCCGATATTGGCAATGGGGTCAGTATTTTTTTCCACTACGGTTATTATTACCTTATCTTTTAATGTTTGCTGAGAGCCTGCAGAAACAGTGAGTTCGAATTCCAAAGTTGTTTCAAGAAGGGTTTTTGGAGCTGTAAATCTGGCATTTAATTTGTTGCTGTCTTTTAAATCAACGGGGGTTCCTGAGAGCTGCTCCCATTTGATGTCTGTAACATCTTTTTCAGAACCTTTTATACTTCCGGAAAGTACTACTTCAGTACCTTCGACTTCAGTTCTATCTACTCCCGCATCAATAGTAAATTTTGAACTGTCCTCATCTGAGGAAGAGGAGCCACCTCCGCATCCAGATATAAATATCAATAAAAGCGGAACAAAAATTAGTTTGATAAGCTTGTTTTTCTTCATATTTCCCCCTAACATGTTTAGTTAGTTAGTTAGTTAGTTTTAGCTAGCTGAAGATTTAATCATCGTTTTGATTAAATCGAGGATAAAAAGAAACAGAAAAGTACCTGAATCAGCATACATTTTTAATAAAAAAAGAAAAACAAAAAATTTATATATATTTTTCATTGTTAACCAAGATAATTGGCTTTGAAGATAAAATTCTTTTATATCAAGACTTTATCTTTGAGAAAATCAAAAGCTCAAACTCGGATTTTTTAAAAAATCTGCTGTCTAAAGTATAAAAAATTAAAAAACCAAGCTTTGGTTAACTTATTTCTCTTTGTAGTGGTGTTTTTTGAGTGGATTGTTGATTTTTCTCATAAATTTTTGTAGGTAAAAAAACCTTTTAACAATGCTAAAAGGTTTGAAGGAAACCGGGAAAAGCTAGGTTTGAATTTCAGATATTGTTGTTGCACTAAATTTTAGCCGGCACTAGCTGCCAAAAAATTCAGTAAAATATTTTCCTGCTGTAAAGATTATTATAAAAGCAAGCATCCATTTAATTAAGTTTGCAGGAACAAATTTTTGCACCCTTGCTCCAAGGTAAATTCCCAAAAGTCCGCCTCCTCCAAAAAGAGCTCCAAGAAGCCAGTCCGGGGCAATGGACATTTCAGGGTAAAATGGAGCTATCAGAGAATAGAAAATTACTCCGGCTATTGAAGTAACAAAAGTTCCCATCAGTGCAGCACCTGCAACAATATAAACCGGGAGATGGAAAAAACTTATAAAAAAAGGAGCAATAATTGCCCCTCCTCCTATTCCATAAATCCCTCCAATTATTCCAACAATAAAGCTAAGGCTGAAAATCCCCGGAATTGATACATTAAAAGTTTCTTCGTAAAATTTAAAATTAAGGTGGCTAAAGTTTATTTTTATAATTTCAACAGGTTTGAAATCTTTGGTGTTTTTCTTTTTGATTTCACCTTTTTTCATCATTTTTTGGAAATGTTCTTCGCTTTTGTTCCCAGCTGTTTTTTTGTTTTTGGATTTTACAAGGTCTAAGATCATTTTTAATGCAATATAAAAAAGAACAAGACTGGCAAAAAATTTAAAGTTTTTTGGATCCGGAAGGTAGAGAACCCTTACCATTGCCCCGATAAACACACCTGGAAGGGTTCCTATGATGACAATTGCGGCAAGGGGCCATACAAGCCTTCCTTCTTTCCAGAACCTGTAAACACCGCCCGGGATTGCAACAATATTGAAAACCTGGTTTGTTGCACTTACAGAGGGATTTGTATAGGAAAGAAAAGACATTTGAAAGGGTAAAAGTAAAAACGCTCCTGAAACCCCGCCCATTGATGTGAAAAATGAAATTACAAAGGCTGTTAAAGGAGGAATCCAGATGGCAACTTCTATTCCTGCTGTTTGAAAAAACATTTCAATCCCCTTTTGATAATAGATAAAACTTTAATTTTGGCCGAGTAAAATATCTTAATATAAAAATCTTTTGTCAACTAAAAAAAAAGCGGCAGAAATATAATAAAATTATAACTGCCGCTAAAATCAAAATTTCCCTTGTTTGTTTTGGGGAAAAAAATCTCATTTATTCTTCTATATCCAGCCCAAATTCTGTATGAAGTGCCCTTACTGCAAGTTCAGTGTATTTTTCTTCGATTATACATGAAATTCTGATTTCAGAAGTGCTTATCATTTTTATATTTATATTTTCATCTGAAAGTGCTTTAAACATTTTTGAGGCAACACCCGAGTGTGATTTCATTCCAACGCCTATCACAGAAACTTTGGAGATATTTAGATCTCCAAGGACCTCAGTTGCACCGATTTTGTCTGCAGTTTGTTTTGAAACTTCCATTGCATCGTTAAAGTCAGTTTTTGGAACAGTGAAGGTAAAATCAGTAAGCCCCGAAGATCTTGTGTTTTGAATTATCATATCAACAACAAAGCCCGCATTTGAAATAGGAGTAAGAATTTTTGCTGCAACCCCGGGTTCGTCAGGAACGTTTTTTAATGTTATTCTAGCTTCGTTTTTATTGTATGTAATTCCTGAAACAAGTACTTTTTCCATATCTGTATCCTCGTTAACTACCATTGTGCCTTCCTCTTCTTTAAAAGATGATCTGACATGAAGCGGAACCTGGTATTTTTTTGCAAATTCCACTGATCTTATTTGTAATACTTTTGCCCCAAGACTTGCCATTTCAAGCATTTCATCATAATAGACTTTTTCCATTTTCCTTGCTTTTTTGCAAATACCAGGGTCGGTTGTATATATTCCGTCAACATCAGTATAAATTTCACACATATCTGCATGAATTGTTGCAGCAATAGCAACTGCAGAAGTATCTGAACCACCTCTTCCAAGAGTTGTTATATTTCCCTGTTCATCAACACCTTGAAATCCTGCTATTACAACAATATTTCCTTCATTTAAAAGGCTGGTTACTTTTTCTTTGCCTACAGTAAGAATTCTTGCACTTCCCGCCCTGGAGTCGGTTTTGACTTCAGCCTGATATCCAAGAAGAGATTTGGCTTTGTATCCCATGGATTTAAGACAGATGGTAAGAAGTGCTATTGTTATTTGCTCACCAGTTGAAAGAAGGACATCAAGTTCACGTTTGTCAGGGATTTCCGTAATTTCGTGTGCCATAGAAACCATTTTGTCTGTTGTTCCTCCCATTGCTGAAACAACAACCACTACTTTGTTTCCTTCTTCCCAGGTTTTTGCTACTCTTTTTGCGACATTTTTTATTTTTTCAATGTCGCTGACTGATGAACCCCCATATTTTTGAACAATAACACCCAATTTTTTATCTCCTTTTCTAGGAACAATTTTGTCTAAAAGCTTATTTTTTTTAGCAGAAGCTCCGCCTTTCGTCCACAGGAAATTAGCCTGATTTTTCTTTTGTCAAAACTTGTTATTTTAAATTCTATTATCAGGTCAAAATCAAAATCATTTTCAATCTTTTCAGGCCATTCAACAGCAAGTACAGAGTTTTGCTCTTCGAGAAGATCATTAAAACCTGTAAGCTCAAGTTCTTCTATTCCATAAATTCTGTATAAATCTGAATGGATAAGAAATGTTTTTCCCGGATAAGTCTGGATAATATTATAGGTAGGGCTTGTTATATAGTAAGCTGGGTCTGTTTCAATACCTTTGGCAAGACCTTGAACAAAAGTTGTTTTTCCAGCCCCCAAATCCCCTTTAAGAGCAATATAAAAGGGTGGCTTGATATTTTCACCAAGATTTTTAGCAAGATTTTTTGTCTGCTTTTCATTTTCTAAAACAAATTCTTTAATCAACATTTAACAAAGCTCTTTAAAAATATGGGGAAGATTATCAGCTGTTTCTAAAGGAAGGTATCCAAATGGACCTTTTTCTAAAGATATTATATCTGCTGAATATCCATGAATAAAAACACCTGCTTCGGCCGCAGCCTGAGGACTCATACCGTTTGCAAGAAAAGCTCCACAAATTCCTGAAAGAACATCTCCGCTTCCGCCTGCAGCAAGTCCTGGGTTACCTGTGGTGTTTATCTTTATTTTTCCATTGGGAAAAGCAATTATTGAAGAAGATGTTTTTAAAATAAGAGTGCATTTATATTTTTGTGCAAACTCTTTTGCCGACTTGATTTGATCATTTAAGATTTCCTCTGTGGAAACTTCTGAAATTCTGGACATTTCCCTGGGGTGGGGAGTTAAAATTACTCTTTTATCAAGGTAATTTAAAAGTTCTTTGTTTTCAGAAAGAAGATTTAATCCGTCAGCATCAATTAAAATAGGAATTCTGGTATTTTTTAAAAGAAATTCAATTATTTTTTTGGCGCCTTTTCCTTTTCCCATTCCAGGGCCCACTGCTATTGCAGTTTTGTCTTTAACAAATTCTTTTATTTCATTTCTTGATTGTTCAGAAAATTCTCCGTTTTCAGAAGAAACAGGAAATTTCATTGTTTCATTAAATGATGAACCTAAATCACAATCAAAAGGAGTGCAAAGGGTTACAAGTCCTGCTCCGCTTCTGTGGGCTGCCTTTGAACAAAGAAGGGCAGCTCCTGGTTTACTTGCTGAACCTCCAATTATTCCAAGGTGACCAAAACTTCCTTTATGGGAACTTGGCTCTCTTTTTTTAAAAAGAGTTTTTATATATTTTTTTGTTAAAATATTTATATTTTCTTCAAATTTGTCTGAAACAATAAAAGGAATGCCTATGTCTATGACAAAAAGTTTTCCCCTGTTTTTTTTGCCTGGTTCAATATAATGGGCAGGTTTTGCAAATCCAAAGGTTGCAGATATATTTGCTTTAATTGCTTTTTTAAGGTAGCGTCCAGTGTCTCCTTCTATTCCTGAGGGAAGATCAACTGCCATTAGATATTTATTGGAGTTGTTTATAAAATCAATGGTTTCTCCAAAAACACCTTTGGGAGCAGACTTTAATCCTGTACCAAAAATTGAGTCAATTACAATATCTGAATTTGCAATTATGTCTTGAATCTCTTTGGTAAGACTTGTGGATTCTTCAATTATTTCAATTCCAAGCTTTTTTGCTCTTTGATAATTTAAAAGGGCATCTTCAGGAAGCTTTTTGGAACTGGATAAAAAAACAATTTTCAGATCAAGGGCTTTTTTAAAAAGATATCTTCCAATTACAAATCCGTCTCCTCCGTTATTTCCCGGACCACAAACAATAACAATTTTTTTCTTGAAGATATCAATGTTTTCTTCAAGAACACGGACACAGCCCCTTCCTGCGTTTTCCATCAACACTTCACCTGAAAGTCCGAATTCAAAAATTGTTTTTTTGTCTATTTCGGGCATTACAGAAGAGTAGACAAGTCTTGAGCTTTCTGAAAACATTATAAGTTACCAATAAGTTTCAACATATCTCTTACAGCTTTTTCCATACCTACAAGAACTGCCCTTGAGACAATTGAATGACCAATGCTGAATTCATCAATTACATTTGTTCCTTTAAAAGCTTTTATGCTTGAATAACAAAGCCCATGTCCTGCATTAACCATAAGGCCCAATGATTTGGCATGGTTTGCAGAATTAATTATTCTTTCAAATTCCTGGTTTTGTTCAACTTGGTTTTTGGCGTCACAAAAATTTCCTGTATGGATTTCTATTGCGTCAGCTCCTATTTTTTTGGCAAGATCTATTTGCTCATTGTTGGGATCAATAAAAATAGTTACAGGTATGGCTGCGTTTTTAAGGTTTTCAACTGCATATTTTGTAGTGTCCAGATTTGAAATAAGATCAAGGCCGCCTTCGGTTGTAAGTTCTTCCCTTTTTTCAGGAACAAGGGTTACAAAGTCGGGAAGAATATCCATTGCAAATTTAAGCATTTTATCAGTGGTTGCCATTTCAAGAATAAGTTTTGTCTGAACTGTGTCTCTTAAAAGCCTGACATCCCTTTTCTGGATATGTCTTACGTCTTCACGAAGATGAACCACAATCCCGTCGGCTCCTGCAAGCTCTGCAAGTAAAGCTGCACTGACAGGATCTGGATAATTTATTTTTCTTGCTTCTCTTAGTGTTGCAACATGGTCTACATTAACAGCTAAAGTACTCATGGTTAACCCCCCTCGATTAATTTAAAAGTTTAGATATAATTATAATCATTAACGACGGATTATTTTAGTTTTTTATTGAAAATTTCATATAAAATTTTAAAGTTCAAGAAAATTCAAGGTCAAAATTTCATCTCAAATCAAATATTTTCACATCCACCAGGAAAGATTTTTATCATTTTCAATTATGGAGATAAGTTCTTTACTTTTTTTTGTCATAATTTTATCATCTTCATCGCTTGTTTCATGGTCATAACCCAAAAGGTGCAAAATTCCGTGGACAAGGAGCTGTGAAACTCTTTGTTCAAGTGTTATCCTGGCATCTTGAGCCTCTTTTAATGCAGTGTCTTCAGAAATTACAAGGTCTCCCAAAATTTTTATTCCCGGGATAATCATACTTTCATCATCCATGGGAAAAGAAAGAACATTGGTGGTTTTGTCAATATTTCTATACTTTTGGTTAATTTGCCTCATATCCTCATCGTTTGTTATTACAATTGAAATTTCAAAATCTTTACAGTCCAAGGCGTTTAAGATAAGAGCCGTCTTCTTCCGAAGGCTTTGGTTTGTTATCCTGGACTGGTTTTTCCTGTTTTGGAGGAGGATTTCCATCTTTTTTAGATTCTTCCTTTTCTTCTTCAATATATTTTATTCTGTGATGATGAATTCCGCTTAAAATTTTGTTGAAAATTTTAGCTATTTTATGGAGATCTTTAAGAGTAAGATTACACTCATCCAGCTGGTTGTCAGAAAAAGTTGAGTTTATCAGCTTGTGAACAACTCCCTGAATTCTTGATACGCTTGGATTATCAAGGGATCTGGTTGCGGCTTCAGTAATATCTGCAAGCATTACAATGGCAGCTACCCTTGACTGGGGTTTGGGGCCTGGATATTTGTAATGATTTTTTAAAGGTTCTTTTTCAGTTGTTTTTTGTTTTGCCTTTTCATAAAAATATCTTATAAGGCTTGTTCCATGGTGCTGACTTATTATAGCAGTAACAGCCTCAGGCAGCTTATATTTTTTTGCAAGGGCGATTCCGTCTTTTACATGGGCAGTTAAAATAAGCATGGACATTGAAGGGGAAAGCTTATCATGGGGGTTTTTGCCATGCCTTTGGTTTTCAATGAAATAAAGAGGTTTGTTCAATTTCCCTATGTCATGATAATACCCTCCCACCCTTGCAAGAATGGAGTTGGCATTTATTTCTGCAGCAGCAGCTTCAGCCATTGTTCCAACTATCATTGAGTGGTTATAGGTTCCAGGTGCTTCAAGCATCAGTCTTCTTAAAAGTTTTTGCTCAGGATTGGAAAGTTCCATTAGTTTTATATCTGAGGAGTAGCCAAAAATAATTTCAAGAAGGGGAGAAATTCCTCCTGTTAAAATACCTGATAAAAGACCTCCTGTAGCCGCAAAAAGCATTCCTATGGCAATTTCAAACATTGATATTTGTGGAATTTGAATAAGAAATGCTGGAGCAACAATAAGGTTTAAAAGGGCTAGCTTGGCTCCTGCTTTAACAAAAACCTGCCTTTCCCGGCATTCTTTAATCCAAAATGTACCCATTACCCCGTTTATCAGGAAGAAAATAAACAATCCAGCCACATTGGTTTCAAATATCATTGCACAGATAAAAGCACAGATTATTGCAATTGAATACGCCTGATACTGACCGAAAAAAAGGCAGACTATCATTGAGGAAGCAGCCACTGGTAAAATAATTTTCACAGCAGTATCAGGGATTGTATATCCTCCGTTGGAAAGTTCTGCAGTTGGAACAATAGAAAGAAGTTTTGCAAGGATTATATTAAAAATTATCACAAGGGTTAGAAAGAGGATGTTTTTGTTGGAGTTGCTTGTTAAATCAACCAGGTTTTTTAAAAAAGTCATATAGATGGCTATAATAAAAAAAAGTATTGAAATGCTTTTTCCCATTACCCCAAGCCACTGTTCTTTTGTATTGTTTTCTTTTTGATAGGCATTGAGTTTGATCATCTGGAGGGGATTAATTACATCTCCTTTTCTTACAATTATTTCTCCCTTGTTTATCTGGTAAAGAACTGGTGGCACGTTTTCAACGGCCTGATAAACTCTTTCCTGGGTTTCATTTTGGTTGATTGTTATATTTGGTCTTATAAGTCTTTGTGCAAAATCAACAATAAGGTTTACAATATTGTATGAGTAGTTTTTTAAAAGGGGATCTCCAATAATTCTTACCATTGTTTGGGCTTGATCAGGGCCATAAAACCTTTTGAGTCTGCTTGTGAAAGTTTCTTCACCAGTATAAATATCTCTTAAAGTTATTCCTTTTTCTTCTTCTTTCATTAAAACATTTTTATTTGACACCACACCATTTTCAAGAATTTGAACAACAATTTGTTTGAGAATCGAATTAAGATCTTCAGAAAATTTATTCTCAATTAAAAGGTTGAATGCTCCCTGGCTTATTTCAAATCCTAAATGGGTTTCAAAATTTTTTTTTGCAGCAAGATTGGGGAAGGGCTGATCTTCCGGGTTTTTCTCAATTTTTTCCAGTTCTTTTTTTCCGGATTCAAAGGCAAGATCTATCATTCTTGTTGTTTCATTGATCATTCTTGAGTCAAGATCGTAAACTGAAAAAACCCCTGAGGCTGCTTCGCGTTTTTTTTCTTCTGTTTTGCCTGGATGCTCAAAAACAGTATATTTAATAGATTTTATGGTTTTAGGTGCAATATCTCCGATTTTATAGTCACTTCCGGCAAAATAGAACAAGTCAGAGACAAAAAAGGCAAAAATTGCCGCTATGATTATTCCTGAAACAGGGATAATAATGGGACTGTCAAACCCAGACCCAAGTTTTTTAAAAAATTGAGAATGGTTTCTATTTTTCATTTTTATTTTCCGCAATTAGTTTTTCTCTTTTTTCATAGGCATCAATTATTTTTTTTACAAGAGGATGTCTTACAACATCATTTTGTGTAAAAAAAATAAACCCCATTTCATCTACATCCTGAAGAATCTCAAGGGCATCAATAAGTCCTGATTTTTTTGAGTTGGGAAGATCTACCTGGGTTATATCCCCTGTAACCACAGTATGACATCCAAACCCAATTCTTGTGAGAAACATTTTCATTTGCTCACTTGTGGTGTTTTGAGCTTCATCAAGAATTATAAAGGCTTCATTAAGTGTCCGCCCTCTCATAAATGCAAGAGGAGCAACTTCAATTACTCCCTGGGCCATGAATTTTTGTGCTTTTTCAAATGACAGCATATCATGAAGAGCATCATAAAGGGGTCTTAAATAAGGGTTTACTTTTTCAGCAAGATCTCCGGGAAGAAAACCAAGGGCTTCTCCAGCTTCAACTGCAGGTCTTGCAAGAATAATCCGGCTGACCAGTTTTTTTTGGAGAAAAGAAACAGCCATGGCCATGGCAAGGTATGTTTTACCGGTACCTGCAGGGCCGACTCCAAAGACAATGTCCTTTTCCCTCATGGCATCTATATAATCTTTTTGAGATTTGTTTTTTGGGGACAGATGGCTTTTTTTTGAAGAAATAAACACAGTATCAAGAAAAATATCTTTCAGTCTTACATTGTCATCTTTACTTAATATCTGAACTGCGTATTCAACATCTCTTGGAAAAACAGGGTAGCCGTGTTTAATTACAGAGCAGAGCTCTTTTATTACTCTTGATGTAAACTCGACATTTTCGGGCTCTCCTTTTATCATTACTTCATTGCCCCTTGACTGAATTGAAACGGGAATCAAGTCTGATATTTTTATAAGATTTTTATTGTGTTCTCCGAAAACCTGGTTTGCCTGGCTTTGTTCAGTTATTTTAATTTTTTTTACAAATTTGTTTTCCATAATCTTTTCATAGTCAGGTTAAAAAAAAGAGGCCGTGAATCATAAATCAAAATTTATGATCATAACGGCCAGGGTGAATTATGTATTTAATTATTTGCATGTCAAGTTATATAATATATAAATTAATTTGCAAATCAATTCAGCTTTGAAGTTTTTGTAAATTTATTGTTTAATGGTTAACTCAAAGTTAAACTCTTTTGATTTCTACCTGGTTAAAACTAAATTAAAACGGGGGATTAGATGAACGGACTGGATATTGCAATTTTGTGCATTCTGGGTTTTACATTGATAAGAGGGATAATGACCGGGCTGGTTCAGTCAGTTTCAGGGGTGATTGGAGCTGTTGCAGGATTTTATGGAGCTTATTTTTATTATCCCACTCTTGCTGATTTTCTTGGAAACTGGGTGGAACCGGGTTCAGCTCTTAATATAGCCTCTTTTTTTATAATTTTTTGTGCAATTGTAATTATTGTTACAATTCTTGGCAAGATACTGAAATGGATAATGAAAATAGTTTTTTTGGGCTGGGTGGACAGATTGGGAGGCGGAGTTGTTGGCTTTCTTAAAGGGGGAATTATTGTTTCAGTTCTTGTTATAGTTCTTACCACTTTTCTTCCTCCTAAAAGTTCTCTTCTTAAAGAATCCTCTCTTATTCCCTATGTTTCAAGCTTTTCCGAATTAATGATGGAGGTTGTTCCCTCGGATTTTAAAGACGGTTCTTTTAATTTAAATATGGAAACTTTAAAAAAGCTCCAGGAAAAAGCAAATAATGGCAGATAATTATTTTTTAGATCCTCTTATGGATCTTATAGGGATATTAAAAAGTGAAAAAGGCTGCCCCTGGGATAAAAATCAAACTCCTTTTTCTTTAGCTAAATATCTTGTGGAAGAATCTCATGAAGCCTATGAAGCAATCCATTCTGGAAAGATTGAAAGTATAAAAGATGAGCTTGGTGATACTTTATTCCAGCTTTGTTTTATTGTTCTTCTTTATCAGGAACAAGGCCTTTTTACTTTTGAAGATATTGTTGAAAAATCTGTTTCAAAAATGAAATTTCGGCATCCCCATGTTTTTTCAGATGAAAAAGCCTGTTGCGAAGAAGAAGTGAAAAAAATTTGGGAAAATGTAAAGCAGCTTGAAAAAAAAGATAAATTTAAATCTGTAATGGACAGTGTTCCTTCGGGACTGCCAGCTCTTATGAAAGCTTTGGAAGTCTCAGAAAAAGCAGTAAAATGCGGATTTGAATGGAGTGATCTTGAAGGGGTTTTTGAAAAGGTTTTTGAAGAAATAGAAGAACTAAAAGAAACCTTTGATAAAAAACTTGATTTTGAAGATAAGCAGATGGAATTTGGGGATCTTTTATTCACTCTTGTAAATTCAGGACGTTTTCTTGGGATTGAAAGTGAAGCTGCCCTTTTAAAAGCCTGTGACAAGTTTGAAAAAAGATTCAGGTGGATGGAAAAAAAAGTTTTATCCGAGGGAAAAGAATTTGAAAGTATTGACAGAATAGAACTTGAAAATTTCTGGGAAATTTCAAAAAAAATTTACCCTTGAATTGAAAAATTTGGTTTCTAAAATAAAAAAACAATTGTCCCTTTGAAAAGAACAACTAAAAACAACGTTGTTTTTTTGCTGATTAAAACAATCATTTGACTTAAAAATCAATTAGTTAAGTTTGTTTAATTTTTCAAAAACAGTATAGGCAAGAGCTGTGCTTTCCCTTGCAATAGATTTAAGCTCATCAGGGATATTGTTTTTTTGACTCATTCTTAAAATTTCCTGGGAGTTTTCCTGGATTTTGTCTGCAAGGGGTTTTATATCTTCCATATCTATTGAAGAGTTCCCAAGAAGCTTTGAAAAAATCTCAAGATCTGAAAGCATTTCATTTAATCCGGTTTCAAGAATTTTTGCAAAATCCTGATTTGACTCTATTTTGTTTAAAGGATTTATAAATGATGGTTGAAAAATATCTGAAACCTGCCGGGGTTGTGGATTTTTGATTAATTCTGGTTTTGATACAGCATTTTCCAGAATTTTTGAAAAGGATTCACCAGAGTTATTGTCTGGTTTTTTTGTTTTTGGAAGAACTCCTGCTTTGGAAAGGAGTTCGTTTATTGAAAATATCTGGTCGTTCATTTAAGCCTCTTTAATGTTAAAAGATTTTCTTTAAAAAAGAATAGCAAAAATCAGACCAAAAACTAAGCCTGAACTAAAAAAGTTTAAAATTTCATATATTTAATCTAATTTCTTTGGCAATATGAAACTTTGTTTCAGGCTTAAATCAAATCATTAATATGGGCTCCCAGAATTTTTTCTGCAACTTTTCCAGAAGAGATATTGTATGTACCTGAGTTTATTTCGTTTTTAAGACGCTCTATTTTGGAGGCTCTTGATTCAACCCCTCTGTCTATTTTTAAATTCTCAGGAGAATATATTGGTGATGATTCAAGCTCTGATTTTCTTTCACTGGAATTTCCTATGGAAACTTTGTCTGTAATTTCAGATTTTGTTTTTTCCAGTTTCTCAGTTTTTGCTTTTTCAGGCTTGAGCTGATTTATTGCTTCTTTTAAAAAAGAACCTGCTATTTTCATTTCTTATCTCCTTCGTCTTCGGCAAGATCTTTAATTGGCAAATCATATGAAAGCTCTTCCGTTTTTGTCTTTGAATTGTCAATTCCTTTAAAGGAGAAAGTGTTTTTTCTTTTTGAATTTCCATCTATTTCATAATAACTGAAGTTGTTTTTGTATTTTTCAAGAAAGCTTGATTTCCCTCCAGGTTCCTGTCCAGGTCTGCTTCCAAGGTTTTTTTCAGGTTTGATATCTGGATCTTGTTTTGTGAGTTTTTGTAAGATATCTGATGCAACCTTGTCAATTACACCTTGTTTCTTGCCTTCAGGCGAAATAGAGATTTTGTCTACAGCTGTATTCTTCATACTTTCAGGGCGAGCTTTTGCATTGAGCTTGTTTTGGCTCACTTGCCTGCTGTATGCTTTTAATACATTATGTATTTGGTATGCTGGTATTTGCATATTCACCTCTCCTTATTTAATATCTATTTCGGCAGGGAAAAAAATTCCTTGAATTATTTTTTATTTTTTCAATAAATAGGGGTAATTGTCAAGGAAGATATCTTGAAACATAGGCCCGGATAAAAGAAAGGTGAGAGCGAAAGGCTATTTCAGGCAGATCTTCATAATTAAAAAACTTACAATCCATGGCATCGTCACCTGGAAAAATTTGCCCGGAAAAATTTTCCACCAGATATCCTGTGATGGAAACACTGCCGTATAAAATACTTGGGTGACTTAAAGCTCCTATTATATTTGAAATTTCACCGGTTATCCCTGTTTCTTCATTAAGTTCTCTGAGTGCAGTTTCTTCAGGAGTTTCACCAATTTCCATAAATCCCCCGGGAAGGCACCACATTCCAATTTTTGGTTCAACACTTCTTTTTACCAAAAGAATTTTTCTCTTGTTATTAACAACTACGCAACAGGAGGCAGGTACCGGGTTTTCATACAAGGGCTGATTGCAGACCTTGCAAAAAAGTCTTGTTCTTCCTTCAATAAATTTTTTATCAAGCTCAAATCCGCAAAAATGACAAAATTTTTTTTGTTTCAAAATATGACCTTTGAATAAATCTGGTTAATCATAATAAAAGCCGGAAAGTTTCCGGCTTTTTATTTAAAAGATTTTGTTTTATTAATAAGAATTAATCGTCAAAGTTTCCCTCAGGGCCTTTATCACTTGTGATAAGTTTTGCTTTTTCAATTATTTTTTCTTTTGTCCATTCATTGGGATCTTCAATTCTTGATGCTTTGGGCCCTGGATCATGGCCTCCTTTTTCAAGGATTTCATTTATTGCGTAATCTGCTGTATCTTTTGCGTTGAAAACATTTACAAGATAATCATAGGCAAGATCTTCAACTCTTTTTGCCATTTGTTCTTTAACTTCTTTTTCAATTCCCATTATTCTGTTTTCAAAGGGTCTGTTGAGTTTTTTGAAATCATTGCCTTTTATATTGTTTTTTCTTGCGTATTCATTCATTTCTTCCCAGATATCTTCAGGAAGTCCTTCTCCTTTAATCTTTTTCAAGTCTCCGTTTGAATCAAGGATGGCATTTCCATAGTTATTTACTTCAACTCCCCATCCTACCATTTGAAGAGCTGTGGCAACATTTGCTTTTGTTGTGGCTGTTTCTTTGACAATCTTTTTTAGTTTTTCAGTGCTGTTTCCTGAAGTTCCGTGCTGGGCACCTGATATTTTATAAGGTGAAAGAGCACGGTGAATTTCTGCTGTAAGCTCTATTTGGATTCCTTCTTCGTTTGTTTCTATTCCATGGGTGGTTCCATTGTTAAGGGCAATCCAGTTTGGAAAAATATTATGGGCATTAAGACCCTGGATAAGAAAAAGTGCCTCTTCAGGAGTTGAAAGCCCCAAATCTCCTTTAATTTCTCCAACTTCAGTTTCAAGACCTGCCCATGGGGGAATAAGGTCGTATAGTTCAATGTTTGCAAGAAGATTAAGATCGTCTCTCATATGGGAAGCATCTATGGCAATGGATGTTATTCCGCTGTCAAATAAAGACGGGATTTCTCTTTTTGCAGCTGGAAGTTCACTTTCTTTTTTAATTCCGTAGTGATCTGCATGAACTGCTACAGGAATTGTTATTCCAAGCTCATTGCATACAGCATCAACTTGTCTTGCTATATTCCACAGGTTTATAGGGCAGTAAGCGTTGGCTCCGCCTTCGGATCTTGCAATTTCAATTATAATTGCAGCATTGGCCCTTTGGGCTGCCTGGAGAACTCCTCTTAAAACAATATGGTTCCTTGTATTGGCAGCTATTGTCATGCATTTGCCTTTTTTAAGCATTGCAAGGTCAATATACTTTCCTGATACAATAAGGGCCTTTGAGTTTGGAAACAATCTTCTGATGTTGGGCGGCCTTCCAATTTCAACAGCTTTTTCAAAATCAGCTGGTTTTACAGGCATTTAATCCTCCTTAGAATAAACTTTTTTATAAATTATGAATTTAATTTTATTGTGAACCGGTATTTATCTTTTTAAGTACAATTTTATCTTATCAATATAACATTTGCAGTTTCAACTTAAAAGTTCAATATAAAAGTTACTGCAAAAGGTGTAACCAAAGTAAGGATAAACCCGCTGAAAACTGCAGCAGCAGCAATTTCCCTTCCTGAATACTTTGCAATTACAGGCAAACAAGTGTCCATTGAAGTTGCCCCTCCTGAAGCAACAGGAGAAAGGGGGCCAAAAAATCTGACAAAAAACGGTGTTAAAAGAAGGGTTAGGATTTCCCTTGAAATATTTGATAAAAGAGCTGTCATTCCAAGTGTTTCCGAATGAATTTCTGCTATAATTATACTTGAAAGTGAATAATATCCAAATCCTGACCCCACAGCCAAAGCCTCTTGGATTGAAATTTCTTTTATGGCAAGGGAAATAAGTCCTGAGCCTATAAGAGTGCCTATAATTATTGATAAAGGTATTAAAACAAGCTTAAAGCTTTTACTCAAGAAGAAAAACCAGGTTTTTTTATCCGAGCCCATGGTAACCCCCACCAGAAAAAGGATGAGGTAAAGAGCATAATTAGAAAAAGAGTTTTTTATTAAAAACTCGGGTAAAAACTTGTAGATCCCAAGAACAAGTCCCAAAATAAAACAAAATGTTATAATTAAACTGTCTTTCATTTTTTTTCCTCTTTTTTTCTGAAAATAAAAAAATAAACAGGAATGGAAAAAACAATACTTCCCGCTATTGCGGATATGGAAATTAAAATTCCGTTTACTCCAGATGAATAAAAAGTGGTTTTTATTTTTTCATCAAGTCCTGCTTCTGCTCCAAAAAGAAAAAGAAGAAGAAAAATGGAAAACATGGTTGCTTTTTCAAAAAAAGAAATAGCTTTTTTGTTTTCTCTTAAAAAAACACCTGTTAAAATTCCTGCAAAAAGAAATAAAAAAAATTTCAGCATTTTAGATTCCCGATATTAATACTTTTCATAAAGATTCAGGGAAATTTATATTTGAAAAAAGTCTTTTGTCAAACTAAATGTCAGAGATTAACTTTGAATTTTAATTATTTCAACCTGGCTTTTCTTAATTTTTTGATGGAATTAGGTGGGCTGTGTAAAAAAATATCTGCCAAAAATTTTTAAGGGTTTTCCAGGATAGAAAAATATGCAAATATGATATTTTTTTAATATTCAAAGGCTTTTTTAAAGTCCTGAACTCAGTGATTTTGCCTTTCCTGCAAATAAGGGTAAATTGAAAACCCCAGTTTGGGGAGGTAATTGTTTTTATGAATTGAAAGGTATTAAGATGAAGTTGATAGATGCAAGAAAACTATCGTGTCCAGCCCCTGTAATTGAAACTAAAAACTTTCTTGATTCTAATTCAGAGTGTAAGCAAATTTGCGTTCTGGTTGATAATCAGCCGGCATTTGAAAATGTTTCAAGATTTCTTTCTAACTATGGATTTGAAGTAGAAGTTTCAATGGAAAAAGAAACCTATAAATTAATAGGAACAAGTCAGGGTAGAGAAGTTAAACCCTTAAGCTTGGTTGAAAGCGAGTTTTCAAATATAAAAACTTTAATTATGATTTCCAAAGATGAGCTGGGATCTGGTGACAGCATTCTTGGAAAAAGTCTGATGAAAAATTTCATTGCCACCTTAAATGAATATCAAGGTTTGTGGATGCTTGTTTTTGTAAATGGAGGAGTAAAGCTTACAATTAATGATTCTTTAGTTTTGTCAGATTTAAAAAATCTTGAAAAATCCGGAATTAAAATTCTTGTCTGCGGAACCTGCCTTGGTCATTATAATCTTTTAGAATCAAAGGAAATTGGGGAAACAACAAATATGCTTGATATTGTTACAAGCTTAAACCTTGCTGACAAAGTGATTTCAATCTAATTCAATCTAAATTGACGAGTTTATATTTTTAAATACAAACTTTAAAATAAACTCAGGCTTTTGTGTTTAAAAACATGAAATTTTTGGGGAAATTTTACTATATTTTATTGGGATAAATTTTAAAATTGCTCAACTCAGGTTTAATTAGATTTTAGTTTTTTCCAAAATATTCAATTACTTTTATAGGTTCTTTTAGTGAGTTTGTTTTTAAAATATGATTTAAGGTTGCAATTTTTTCAAGATCTAAAATTGTATCTTTTTCCAGGACAACTTTTCCTGAAGCTGTTGTTATTTCTTTGGCAAGAAGATCTCCGGGTTTTAATTCATGGGGTTTAACTTCAATTTTTGCTGTGTAGTCAAGTTCTTTGTTTTTAATTAGATCAAGCATTAATTTTAAAATATCGGGATCAAAAAGAGAAAATGTATTTTGTTGAAGACTGTGCATAACCGAATTTTCAATCAAAGTATTTCTGTCTATTTTATCAGGTGATATTTTTTTATTTTTGATAAAATTTTCTATTGAAGACTTAAGCCTTTGGGGATTTATATGCATTTTGTCATAATAGTCTGCTATGGAAATTATTCTTGATTCCATGGGGATGTTTTTTTCTTCAAGCCCGTCTGGAAATCCTGAACCATCGTAGTTTTCATGATGATGTCTGATTATTTTTGAACAGGTATCCAGCTGGGGAATAAACTTTAAAATTTCCTGGCCTTTTTCAGGGTGGCTAATATAGTCCTTTGTTTTGGAAACTTCAATAGACTCAGAGTCTGAACTTTTTTCTTCTGGAAGGGAGAGTCTGCCTATATCATGGAGAAGAGATGCTATTTCAAGGGTTCTCAGCTCTTTTTTTGAAAGATCCATGGCAATTCCAAGTTTGATTGAAATAGAAGATACTCTTCTTCCGTGTTGGGAAAGTTTGGGATTAATTGTAAATATAAGACTGTCAATTGATCTTATGGCGTTGAAAAGATTTTCTTTTAGCTCCTTGTTTGAACTTATGAGTTTTGCATTTTTTCTTGAAGCTTCAATGGTTCTTTCTTTAACTTTTTCTTCAAGTTCTTTGTTTTGTTTTGCAACTATAGCAAGAAGTCTTTTGTTTTCAAGAACAAGCTCATATTGTCTGAGACCATCAATTACAAGTTCAATAAAGTCTTGATCTTCCCATGGTTTGGCTATGAATCTGTGGATTCCTCCTTTATTGATAGCATCAACAAGAGCATCCATATCAGTATGTCCTGTGATAAGAAATCTTATTGCAAAAGGAGAAATTGCCTTTGCTTTTTTAAGAAAATCAGCACCCTTCATTTCCGGCATTCTTTGATCTGAAATTATCAATGAAAAAGCCGGTTTTTCTTTTTTTAAAATTTCAAGGCCTTTTTCAGGAGAAGTTGTTGTTGTAATTTCGCAGGGAAGTTTTCTTAAAATTCTTTTTATGGCTTTTAATATACCCTCTTCATCATCAACAACAATAATTTTGTGTTTATATTTTAAATTTGCTTTATTTTCCATTTAAGTCTTTTCCAATTAAAATTTAATTTACAGGCAATGCAATAATAAAAAGAGTACCTTTTCCAACTTCACTTTTGGCCTCTATGGTTCCTTTGTGCATTTTTATTATATTATAAGCAATGTTTAAGCCAAGCCCTGTTCCTTTTCCAACGGGTTTTGTTGTAAAAAAAGGGTCAAATATTTTTGGCAAATCTTCCTTTGGTATTCCTTTGCCATTATCTGCTATTTCAATTATTATTGAGTTGTTTTTCAAATATGTTTTTATTGATATAATTCCTTTTTCTTCAATTGAGTGGGAGGCATTGAGAATAATATTCATAAAAACTTCATTGAGCTTTTGAGGCAAACAATTGATTTTAGGAATTTCTCCGTATTCTTTTATAATTTTTGCCTTATATTTAATTTCAGGCCAGATTACATTCAGGGTTGATTCAATTCCTTTGTTTATATCCGAAGGCTTTGCCATAGCATTTCCTGGATGGGCAAAATTTTTCATATCAGTTACAATTTTGCTGACCCTGTTTATTCCTTCAATACAGTCTTTTAAAAGATCACCAACATCTTTAAGAAGAAAATTTATATCTATTTTTTCCAGGTAGTTACTGATTTCGTCCATTTCTTGTTTATTCGGTAGTTTTCCCTGGAGGTTAAGTTCAAAAACAGTGTTTAGTTTTTTTCCGGCATCAATAAAATCATCCATATAGCCCCGAAGAGTTTCAAGATTGCTTTTTACAAAACTGGTGGGATTGTTTATTTCATGTGCAATTCCTGCTGAAAGTTGACCCACAGCAGCCATTTTTTCTGAATTTACAAGCTGGATATTTGCTTTTTCAAATTTGTCCTGGAGTTTTATTGTTCTTATTCCGGCTTTTATTCTTGCAACCATCTCTTTTGGATTTAAGGGTTTTTCAAGATAATCGTCTGCTCCGGCATCAAAAGCTGACACCATTTTTTCAATATCTGGAGTTGAAGTGAGAAAAATTATATATATATAGGGTGTGGAAAAATCTGTTCTTATTTTTTTGCAAAAGTTCACTCCGTCTATTCCGGGCATTTTCCAATTGTATATTATTATTCTGCTTTTTGTTGTTTTTAAAAGCTCAATAGCCTCTTTTCCGTTTTTGGCAAGATGGAAAACATAGTTTTCTTTTGAAAGTAAATTTTGAACAAGTTTTGAGGAATCAGGATTATTCTCAGCAATAATTATATTCATATTAAAAAAATCTCTTCTTTAAAATTTAAGGATTTGATTTGATTTTTATGTTAAGAATAACTGAAAGAACAGCATTTAATCTAAAAAAATATAAGATTAAAGTATTAGCTTAATTATGTCCAATTATTTAATTGTAATTAGGGTTTTAAGTTAGACAAAATCAATTAAAGGGTAAAGAAAAATGACAAAAATTAATGAGCAGATTTTAAGGGCTGCCAAGGAAGTTATAGTAAAATATATTGAAGTTGGCAGGGTTTCTCCTGCTGCTTTTCATGAAAACTTTGAAAAGGTGTACCGTGGGATTTTCAATACTGTTCACAATATCAAGCCTGAAGAAACAATAGAGGAAAAAAAAGAATAAAATCTTTTTATAAAGGTTTTTTAATTAAATTGAGCTGTTTTAAATTGGAAGTTTGATAATTATCAGATTGTTTAAAGGCGGATTTTTATATCCGCCATAAGCTTAAAACAATCAGTTTTTTTAATGAGCCTCAGACCAGTTTTTACCCGAAGCAATATTTATTTTAAGTGGGACATCAAGCTTGATTATTTTTTCCATTGAAGCTTTTAAAATTTCTTCAGCTTCTTTTTTTTCATGGGGGGGAAGTTCAAATACAAGTTCATCATGAACAGTGAGTAAAAGATTGGTTTCCATTTTGTTTTCTTTTAAAAGTTCAGCGGTTTTTATCATTGAAAGTTTTAAAATATCAGCTGCAGAACCCTGGATTTTGGTGTTTACTGCAATTCTTTCTGCCATCATGATTTTATTTTTATTTGTACTGTTTATTTCTTCAATTATTCTTGTTCTTCCCAAAATTGTTGTGGAATGTCCGGTTTTTCTTACCTGCTCTTTTGCAGATTCAATAAATTCATATACTTTTTTATATCTTGAAAAATAATTATCTATATAAGTTTGGGCCATTTTTCTTGAAATCCCAAGTTCTCCAGCCAGCTTAAAAGCTCCCATTCCATAAATTATTCCAAAATTTATTGCCTTTGCCTGCCTTCTTAAATCATCATTAATCATTCCTGGAAGAGTTTGAAAAACCTCTTCTGCTGTTTTTGAATGAATATCCTGGTCATTTTTAAAAGCTTCAATTAAAAGAGGATCCTTTGAAAAATGTGCCAAAAGCCTAAGTTCAATCTGGGAGTAGTCTGCAGCAAGTAAAATCCAGCCTTTTTTAGGAATAAAAGCTTCTCTTATTTTTCTTCCTTTTTCAGTTCTTATGGGAATATTTTGCAAATTGGGATTTGAACTGCTCAGCCTTCCTGTGGCTGTAATTGTTTGATTAAAGGAGGTGTGAATTCTTCCTGTTTTTTTATTTATAAGTGATACAAGGGCGTCTGTATAAGTTGATTTTAATTTTGAAAGCTCTCTATGCCTTAAAATAAGTTCGGGCAGGGGATGAATTTGTGAAAGATCTTCCAAAACAGACATATCTGTTGAATATCCTGTTTTTTTCTTGGTTTTTTTCTTGGGTGGAAGATTTAATTTTTCAAAAAGAATTTCACCAAGCTGTTTTGATGAATTCATATTAAATTCTTCACCTGCGGTTTCAAAAGTATCTTTTTCTATCTGGATAAGCTCTTTTTCAAAGGCAGTTGACATTTCAACAAGCTTGTCTTTATCAATAAAAATCCCTTTAATTTCCATTTCTGCAAGCACAGGAACAAGGGGCATTTCTATTTTTTCTAAAAGCTCAAATAAATTTTTTTCTTCAAGCCTGGTTTTAAGGATTTTATAAAGTTTTAAAGTGATCTCAGAATCTTCGCAAGCATAAACAAAAGCTTTGTCAAAGTCTGCCTTATCAAAGGTTTGTCCTTTATTAACTATATCTTTAAAATCAATCATTTTATGGTTGAGATATTCAAGGGCAAGATCATTTAGGTTATGGGATCTGCTGCCAGGAGAAAGTAGATAGGCTGCAAGCATTGTATCAAAGGTTTTTCCCTTAATTTCAATTCCATGGGTTTTTAACACAATAAGATCATATTTTAGATTTTGGGCAATTTTAAGAATTGATTCATCTATAAAAATTTCTTTTAAAGTATCCTGAACTTCTTTTAGAGAAACAGTTTTTGTATTTTCATGTTTAATTGGGATATAATAAATATCTTCATTGGAAAAAGCCAGTGAAATGCCTGCCAGTTCTGCTTCTACAGGATTTGGACTTGTTGTTTCAGTATCAAAGGCAAAAAACTTTGTGTTTTGTATTTTTTTTACAACTTCTTTTATTTGGTTTATTTCATTTAGGCACTTATATGAATTTTCAGATTGATTTGTATGTTCAAGAAATTCCCTTTGAAGGTTTTTAAATTCATATTCTTTAAATAAATTGGCAAGTTCTTCTTTTTTTGGCTCTTTTTTTATAAGTTCATCAAGATCAAAATCAAAGGGCACTTCACAATTAATTTCTACAAGCTTTCTGCTTAAAAACGCATTTTCCTTATTTATTTCAAGGTTTTCAACCAGTTTTTTGCCTTTGATTTTATTGATGTTTTCATAAATTTTTTCAAGGGTTTTATATTCTTTTATAAGTTTTGCAGCTGTTTTTATTCCCACTCCCTTAACCCCTGGAATATTGTCTGAAGCATCTCCTGAAAGTCCCATTGCCTGGGTAAGAAAATCAGGTGAAAACCCATTGGTTTCTTTAAATGAATCAAAGGTGATTTCAATTTTTTTCATTGGGTCATAAATTGAGATATTTTCATTTATAAGCTGGGACAAGTCTTTATCTCCTGTTACTATCACAGCTTTAAATCCTTGAGCCTCGGCTTTTTTTGCCATGGTCCCAAGAAGGTCATCTGCTTCAAATCCTTGTTTTTCAAACCAGGGGATTGAAAGTGCTGAAACTGTTTTTTTAACCCCATCTATTTGTAAAGCCAGCTCTTTGGGCATTTCTGGCCTATTTGCCTTATAATCATCATAAATTTCATTTCTAAATGTTTTTCCCCTGGCATCAAAGCAGACACCAATATATTGGGGAGTTTTTTCTTTTAAAAGGTTTATCAAGGTTCTTGTAAATCCAAAAATTGCATTGGTGGGAAAACCTTCTTTGGTGGAAAGATTTCTAATGGCATGATAGTTTCTGTAAATGTATGCGGTTCCATCGACAAGATAAATTGTTTTTTTTGTCATTTTGGTTGAATCCTGAAATTAAGTATTTAATTTTTATGGGTACTAGAACAATATTAAAGGTGAAATTCACCTTATCATTGTATTAAAAACCCTGCAATAAGGAGATAAAATGATAAAAGGAAAAATTATAACAGATAATAATGAAATAAAAGAAATTTTAAAAAACTCTAAAAAAATTGCAGTTCTTGGGATAAGTCCTAAAAAAGAAAGGGATTCTTTTCAGGTTTCCAAATTTTTAATTGAAAATGGATATGAAATTTTTCCTGTAAGACCAGGGGGCGGAGAAATTCATGGGCTCAAAGTTTATGAAAACCTTGACTCCCTTGATGAAAAAATTGATATTTTAGATGTATTTAGAAACTCAGACAAGGTTTTGGGACATCTTGAAGAAGCTTTAAGGCTTAAGCCAAAGGTTTTTTGGATGCAGCTTGGAGTTGAAAATCAGGAAGCCGCAAAAGTTTTAATTGAAAATGGAATTAATGTAATAATGGACAGGTGTACTAAAATTGAACATAAAAGATTATTCAGTTAATATTACAAAAAAACATATTAGAAAAAGTAAAAGAAGGGTTGTAAGGAATTTACCCTGTAGTGTTTGCACAGGTTCCACCTCTTTTTCATGGAAATGCAGAAAATGTGAATTTAATTTGTGTGAAAACTGCATGAATGAAAATCTCTGGGCACTCACCTGCAATGGAATAACCTGGGGATGTCCTGAATGCGGGGAAAAAAACGATTTGGGTAATCAATAAGTTTAATAAAAATTATCTTATTTTACACAGATAAACACCCATCTTGTTTTTATTTAACAATTCAAATTGTATTTTTTCATTTCTATCCTCTTTTTTTTAGGCTTGAAGCTTTTAAAACGGGAGTTTCAGGCCGATTTTTTATTATCAGTCCAAAGAAGATAAAATTAATTTTCATCTCTGAATCAAAAATTTTACAATAAACTCCGGTAGATTGAGCTTTCCCCTGTGTTTGTAGGGAAAAGCTTATTAAAAGACTTACTCTTTTTCATTGACTAAAATCTATATTTTTAGAATAAACAATGTTATTATGTCCAAACGTAATTGGTTTATTGACTTATTAAGGAGGAAAAGATGAAAAAAAATTGGACCATTTTTAATGGTTTATTGGCCGTTCTTATCAGTTTAATGCTGATGACAGGTTGTAGTGACCATGACCACAGCACTGCAGGTGTAGAAAGCGGAAAAGTTATTCAAGGTCCGGTTAAGGGAGCAACAGTTTTTCTTGATATCAACGGAGATAGGAAGTTGAATCAAGGGGAACCATCTGTAAAAACTAAAGATGACGGATCTTACACTTTAAATATTCCTAAAGGAAAAGAAGGTTTGATATGTAGTGTAGGCGGAGCTCTTTCCAATACCGGAGCCGCAGCACTTCCAATGCTTGCACCAAGGGATTCAGGTAATATAACAGCATTGACAACCCTTGTTGCAATTAATCCAGGTTTAAAGGCGACTTTTGGTCCTAGGTGGAATTCTGATCCTTATGAAGTTATTGAGAAGAAAGAACCAAATGGAACTATTACAAGATATGTAGACGGGAGTCTTTTACAGGTAAAATTTGTAATAGAAATACTTCAATCAGCACTTGCTTCTGCAGGGACAGCAAATTTTGATCAATTCAGCGCAATGACACTTCTTGCCGGCGAATTATTAGATAAAAATATTAAATATGATATAGAGATAAAAGCTGCTGTTACTGCTTTTTTAGGAAAGCTCAAGGAAAGAGGGCTTATTGATGATGCAAAGGCTATGGCTATTCAGTCTATGGCATTTGCGGCTATTGAAGCCATTGATGATAAAGTTAAACCAGAGGAACTTGAAAAGGTAGCAAAAGCAGCTGAAAGTAAAAAGTTTTCCAGGTATGGTGTTAATTTTTCACCGCCAACTGCACTTCCTTTTCCAAATGATCTTGCATGGGCTTCAAGTGGTGGTAAAGTGGTTTTGCCCATAAGCGATGATACCCCCGCAGATAAAAAAGTTCTTTATACAGCAATTAATAAACTTGAAAATGAAGGGTTAAGTCCTAATACCCCAATTTCTATACCTTTGACATCCGGAGCAGAGCTTGTACCTGAAGATATTCAGCCTGCTGTTAAAATTTTTAATCTTTCCTCGTTTACTCCGGTAACAGATTTTACAGTTGCTCAGGATAATGAATTTATTAAAATATATCCAACAAAGCCATTTGATGGAGGAACACAATACGCAGTTGTTTTACAAAAAGGAATCAAAGTTAAAGGCCTTGAGGGTGTTGAGCTTGGTACTAATCCAGTGTTTGAAATGATTAAGCCATCATTTGAAGAAGGGCTTCCAGATGTTTTTGCAGCATTACAGCCATTAAAAGATAAATATGAGAGGCTTTTTTTCGGACTTGCAAATTATGAAGTCATTTCAGGTGGACATATCAGCAGTATTCCTGAAGATGAAATTCTAATGCTTTCTACTTTTACCACTGCTGAAAAAACCCTTTCTGTCACTGATTTTGCAACAATTCTTGTAACAGTAACAGGTGGCGCTGATCCTGATTCTATGACAATTGAAGGTCTTGAATATTCCAGCTTAACTAGCGAATATGGGTCTATGTTACCTACAATTCCGTTGAAAGTTCATGGAAACGGCACTACTATTCCCTCTACTATAGGGGTTGAGGGTGATTTTTTTAAATCATGGAACGTCTCAAGTTTGTCAAATCTTTATAAGGGGCTAATTCCAGTAGATGAAAGAGTACAATATAAGATTTTTTATGGTGATAAATTCACTGATTCTGTAGTTGTTTTTCAACATGGACTTGGAAGAGAAAAAAATGATGGAGCAGCTCTGGCCGGACTTGGCTATCCTGTAATGGCAATGGATCTTCCCCATCACGGCGATAGAGTTGATCCTGAGGGTGGTGGATTTCTTACAAGTAATCTTCCTATGAACAGGATAAACCTTTATCAGTCTTTTTATGATATGAGTGTTTTTGTTCAGGGTATTAAATCTGGTAAGTTTGATATTGATGGTGATGGAACACCCGATGCTCCAGCCAATATTTACTTTGCTGGCCAGTCTATGGGTTCAATTACCGGTTCTGTAATGGCTAAATATAACCCAAATTATCTTGATAAGGTGGTTTTAAATGCGGGTGGAGCAAACTTTGCAGCCATCCTTGATACAGCAAAAAATGCTTCTTTAGCAGGACTTGTTAAAAGCCTTGGAATTGAAAAAAATACCATTGAATATTTTACAACCCTTGGAGTTCTTCAGCTTATAATGGATCCTTGTGACCCTGCTTATCTAGCTAAAGATCTTACCACAAATGTAGAAGATACCATCTTCCAGTTTGCATACAAAGATACTGTTGTATCAAATGTTTCCAATGAGATTTTTGCAAATGTTGCCGGTGCTGAAGCAAAAGTTGAGCTGACAGAATTTTCAACTCCTGCAGATTTTGAGAATAATAAAGCATACGTTTTTGGAGGGAAAGCAGACAAAAAAGATAATTGGATACCCCATGGATTTCTGCTTTCTCCAGGTACAGAAAATTATCCTGAAGCAAAAGAATTTATGGATGATAGCTATATTACAGACGCTTATACTGCAGTTGGAACCTGGACAGCAGATTACTTAAGTATAGAAAATAAATAAGGAGGTAGATCTATGAGAAAGTTAATTTTCTCTTTAATTATAACAATGGTTTTCTTTTCCGCTGCCAATGTTCATGCCAATTTGGTTGACACCTTTGGTATTGGTTCAAGGGCAATGGCATTGGGTGGAGCATATACGGCCAATGCATCAGATCCTTTTGCGGGTCACTATAACCCTGCAGGACTTACCCAGATTGAATCAATGACTGTAGCCTTTGGAACTGCAATTATGGCTCCTAATCTTAAAGCCAGGAATTATACAGTTCAAAAAAACAATGAAGTCATTATGGGCGGACCCGGAGTAAATGTAAGAGATGAATCAGACAACCTTTTGGTTCCCCATCTTGGTTTTGCAATGCCCATTAACTCAAAGTGGGCTTTTGGAATCTCAGCCTATGCTCCCTATGGGCTTCATCTTAAATGGGATCGTACAAATACATCGGCAAACCCAACTGCATTCAACTCTTATGAGTCCTGGTACCAAAGAGTTGCAGTTACTCCTGCAGTTGCATATAAGGTAAATGAAAAGCTTTCTCTTGGATTTGGAGTGGTTTTAGGTCGCTCAGAGTCAGGCACTTATCAGAATTTATATGATCTTTATCAAAAAGGAATTACAGGTTCTTCCCATGGTGATCTTACAGATGATCTAAACTATTCATTTAACTTTGGTGTGATGTATAAGCCTGTTGAAAAAATTACCCTTGGTCTTACATATAGAAGTAAGGCAGACGCTGATTTTTCTGGTGATCTTGAATTGAAAAACCTTTCTGATAATGAGAAAAAGCTTATTAATGATACTTTGTGTAGTAAAGAAGGTCTTCACGATGCTCATACAAACAACAATTTTAAGTCCAAGATTAGACTTGAGGATGTGAATCACCCAGCTCAGGTTCAGGCTGGAATCAGATATGAGCCTCATAAAAGAGTAAGTTTTGAAGCTGATATTGTGTGGACAAACTGGTCTGATGTTAAACAGCAGACTGTAAAAATTAAAGATAAGTATATCCAAGGACTTTTGGAGACAGATGAACAAGTACACCCAAGGGATTGGGTAAGTACAAGGCAGGTAAGAGTTGGTCTTGAATATCTTTTAACAGATATGTTTACTTTAAGATGCGGGTTCTTTTATGATCCTACCCCGGTTCCTGACGATACTTTTGATATTGTCTGGCCTGATGCAGATAAAAAAACATATTCTGTTGGTCTTGGAGTAAACCTTGGCAGCTGGACATTGGACGGAACATTTGTATATATTTCCACTGAAAAGGATATAATTCTTGGGGGAGAAAGTAAAAACCTGAACCATACTTATGGTGATAATGCCCGTGTAACAGCAGATGCAGAAGCTAAAATTTTTGGTTATAGTTTGACTGCCACCTACGAATTCTAAACATATTAATTTAACAATTAAATCTAAAAGCCCGGTTTTTAAGCCGGGCTTTTTTATATGGTTTAAAAATTATTGACCCATGATTTTTAAAAGAAAAGGAAAGGCTGCAAAGGTTCCTATTGAACTTCCAATATTTGTAAAAACAACAACAAGAAGGATCCTTGTAAGATTGTTTTTCCAAAAACCTTTTAAAGAAGTTATATCAGTTGAAAGATCTGAAATATCTTTTACTTTTGGTTTTCTTAAAAAAGCTTCGGCAAGCCCTGAAACCCAGCCTGCAGCAACCATGGGGTTAAGAGAGGTAAAAGGAGCAGCAAGAGCTGCTGTAGCTATGGTAAGAGGGTGGGCAAAGGCAAGTAGAGCTCCAATTCCTGCCATCAGGGCATTGAGTCCTATCCATACCAAGATCATTTCAGAACCTGTTGATTTGCCTCCCAGAAAAAAACCAGCACAAATAAGACAGATAATAATACCAGGAATTCCCCATTTGAAAAATTTTAAAAGTTTTCCAGGAGGGGGAATTTCTTCAAGGGGCTCAATTTCAATTTCTTCATCCCAGTATTTTTTTATTCCAGGAACATGGCCTGCTCCTACAACTGCAACTATATTTTTCCCTTTAGAATTTTTAATTTTATTGCTGAGATATTTATCTCTTTCAGTTATAAGGGCATTTTTAAGCCTTGGATGGCTTTTTCCTATTTCATCAAGAAGGGTTTCTAGTACATCTGTATTTTTAAGTCTTTCAATTTCTTCTTCTGAAATTTCCTCATCTGATCCTGCTGCAAAAATAAGCTGGGAAATGATTTTGATTTTTTCAAAAAATCCCATGCTTTTCCATCCACGCTTTAATGTTATCTGAAGATCCCTGTCAGCAAGTACAATTTCAGCTCCTGATTCTTTGGCAGCTGTAATTGCAGAGATCATTTCCTGACCTGGTTTGATTTCCATTTTATCTGCAATTTTTTTCTGGAAAGATGAAAGAATAAGGGTGGAAAGAAGAAGGTAAACTTTTTTTTCCTTAATAACCTGGATTATATCAGTATCTTCAAATTTTTGTTCTTTCTGGATTGAGTCAAATCTTGATTGGCAGAGCTCAACACAAACAGCATCTGGTTTTATTTCTTTAATTGTATCTTCAACAAGTTTGGCACTTTGTTTGGAAACATGGGCAGTGCCTATTATTGTAAATTTTTTGCCGTTTTTTTCAAGACTGGTGATGTTTTTAATTTCAGGTTGATTCTCAGTAGGTGATTCCATTAATAAATCCAATTGTTTATTTATTTATCCAAAGTTCAATAAAAAAGTTTTCAAGATTCATATCATGATTTTTATCACGGGGAATTTCCTTGAATTTTTCTATCAATTTATTTGCCTTGTCAATTTTATTTATAAGAATATAAACTTTTATTGCCCTTAAAAGATAATTTTCTGATTTTTTATAATCTTTTGTTTCAAGATAAACCCTTGAAAGAGCTTCAAGATCTGATGCTGTTTCGCTTATATTTCCCTGGGTTTTGTCTTTTAAAAGTGCTTTTTCAAGATTTATCAAGGCAGTTTCATAATTTTTGGTTTCAAGCTCATAAATTCCTGAAACATAATAATAAAATGAAGTGTCTTCTTTTTTGTTTAAATAATTTTTTGCCTTTTCAAAATTGTTTCTTTTAATTTCAAGAAAGGCCAGGGAAGGGGCAAGTCTTTTATCTGTTGAGCCTTTTGATTCTGAATTTTTTAATAATTCAAAAGCCTGGTCAAATTTTTGTTTTTCAATGAATAAAAGTGCTTTTGTAATATAAAAGGATAAAATATCCTGGGGATTTTTTGAAAAACTAAAATAATTTTCAGCTTTGTTTAAAACAAGATAAGCTTCTTCTTCCCTTTGCTGATTAAAAAGGGTGATTCCAAGGCCAACAAGACTTGCTCCGCAGCCTTCAAGATCATCTGAAAGGGAATATTTTGTATAGGATTTAAGAAAATTGGTTCCTGCATTATCATAGTTTCCCTGTTTTAAAAGTTCGTTTCCCCTTATAAGATGTTGATCTGCTTGAGATACAAACTCGGTTACAGGGGTTGAGCTTTTTGATGAACATGAAAACAATAAGGATAAAATGTAAATTAGAAAAAATAATTTTAAAATGTTTTTTTTCATTTTTTTTCCGGTATTTCTAAAGGTTAGTTTTTGTAATTCTTCATTGTTTCCTAGATTAAGCCCGGGAGCTTGTAAATATTTTTTGTTTGTTAAATTAAAAATATTAAACATTCAGTTTAGGTTAAAATTATTCAATTGTCTATCTTATAATCCTTGATTTTTTTATGAAGGGTTTTTCTTGTTATTCCAAGCTCTCTTGCGGCTGCACTTTTATTGTTATCAAGGGATTTTAGGGTTTGGATAATTGCTTTTTTTTCAATTTCCTTTAAAGGTTCAATTTTAAATTCATCTGAAAAATCAGGGGTTTCCCTTTCTTTAAAATATTCTTCTCCTGTAATTATATCTTCTTTTTCAATATAATCTGATTTGGAAAGAATCACTGCTCTTTCAATGGAATTGGCAAGTTCTCTTATATTGCCCGGCCAATAATATCTATTGAGTTTTGCCATGGCTTCAGGTGAAAATCCTGAAATTTCTTTCCAGTTTTTTTTGGCAGATGTTTTAAGAAAATAATTTGCAAGCAAAGGAATATCCCCTTCTCTTTGGCGTAAAGGGGGAAGATTTATATTTACAACATTGAGTCTGTAAAAAAGGTCTTCTCTGAATTTTTTTTCTTCAACCCTTGATGAAAGATTTTCATTGGTGGCTGCAATCACCCTTATATCAAGTGAAATTTCTTTTTCTCCTCCCACTCTTACAACCTTTTTTTCTTCAAGAACCCTTAATAGCTTTGTTTGCATATTCATTGGCATGGTTCCAATTTCATCTAAAAAAATACTGCCATTTTGAGCCTGAACAAATTTTCCTTCTTTTAGTCTTAAAGCACCTGTAAAAGCACCTTTTTCATGGCCGAAAAGCTCTGATTCAATAAGGGTTTCTGTTATTGCTCCGCAATTTACCCTTATAAACGGCCCGTTTTTTCTATGGCTGTTATAGTGGATTGCACCAGCTGCCAGTTCTTTTCCTGTTCCTGATTCTCCTGTGATAAGAATTGTTGCTTCGGTTGGAGCTGAATTTTTAATTGTCTGAAGAACTTCTTTGATTGCAGGGCTTTGTCCAATAATTTTATTTCTATTGAAAATTTCACCAAGATTTTCCTTAAGAGCTGTGTTTTCCCTTTTAAGATCCAGGTGTTCCATTGCCCTTGTCATTGTTATTTTTAATTTGTCAAAATCAAGGGGTTTGGTGAGATAATCATAAGCTCCTTTTTTCATGGCACTTACTGCTGTATCTATTGAAGCATAGGCTGTCATTATAAGAACAGGAATTGAAGGGTTAATTTTTTGAATTTCTTCAAGGGCTTCAATTCCTGACATTTTAATCATTTTAATATCCATTAAAATAAGATCAAAAGCTGATTTTTTTACTTTTTCAACAGCAAGATCACCGTCTTCAGCACTTTGGGTTTCATATCCCCAGCCTTTTGTAAGGGTTAAAAGCATGGTTCTATGGGAATTATCATCATCAACTATTAAAATTGAAGGTTTATTCATTAATTATCCTTCCTTTGGAAATTCTATATAAAAAATTGTATTGGAGTTTTTTGATGATTCTGAATAAATTTTACCATTATGTGCCTGGATTATATTCCTTGAAATAGCAAGACCTATTCCTGTTCCTGTTGGCTTGGTGGTAAAATACGGGTCAAAAATATGGGGCATTATTTTTTCAGGGATTCCAGGGCCTGAATCAGTGAATTTTAAAACTATCCTGTCTTCTTTTGATTTAAGTTCAACATTTATTTCACCATTGTTTGTAAAAGCTTCCAAAGAATTGAATAAAATATTTAAAAAAACCTGTTTTATTTTATCCCTGTCAATTTCAAGACTGATTCCTTTTTCAAAAAAACGGTTGATTTTTATGTTTTTTTCTTTGGCTTCTCTTTTAATCAGGTTTAAGGTTTCATTTAAAAGACAAGAAATTTCCACTTTTTCTTTTATAAGATTTACTGGTTTTGCAAAATCAAGGAGCTGGCCCACAACTTTATCAAGTCTTTCAACTTCATTGATTATAAGATTTGAAATTTGAATATTTTGGCTTAAGTTTTCAGGGCTTTCCTTGATACAGGTTGAAAAACCTTTGATTGAGCTTAAAGGATTTCTTATTTCATGGGCAACTCCAGCTGCAAGTTTTCCAACTGTGGCAAGTCTTTCATTTAAAGCTATTTCTTTTTTAAGAGTTACTTTTTCAGTTTCATCTTTGATTAAAATAAGAAATCCGGGTTTTTCATCCACCCCTGCATTAATAAAAGAAATATTGGTATCAAGGTGTTTTTTTAAATTTAAGTGATTTAATGTTGTTTCAATTTCTTTTGTTTTTTCATTCAAATTTTTATGAAAATTTGTTTCTTTTTTTAAGGTTAAAGTAAATTCTTCTATTTTTTCAGGGGTTTCAAATATTTGAATGGCTGAATTGTTAAATGAAATTACATCGCCCTGGGCATTTGTTGTTATAAATCCTGCTGGCATGGTATTAATTACAGCTCCTGTAAACTTTTTGGCCCTTCCCAGTGAAATTTTTGCAGATCTATAGTTTTGGATAAAGAAAAGAAGAAAAACTCCAGCACAAGACATTGAAAAAAGAATTATCCCCGTATAAATGGTTTCTTCATTGCTTGACAGATTTGACTGGTAAACCATGTCCATATCAAGGGCAAGAAAAATGGAAAGATCTTTTGGATTGTATTGTAAAATTTCATTGTCTCTGTAGAAAAATCTTATCACTGGGCCCTGGGGGTTTTCCATTCCAAGTTTGTGCATTTTGTTCATTCTTTGATGATGGCTTTTCATGGAGTCTGGATCTTTGCACTGATATTTATCCGGAAGAAAAGAAGGGGAGAGTTTCCTAAAAAGTAAAAGAGTTTCAGATTCTTCTTTTACAAGAAGTTCCCATAAAAGATTTTTTTCTGGTTTTTTTTCATGGGCAAATTTTTCAAGTTGATTATAGTCTGTATCTGCCAAATTGCTTCTGGCAAGAATTTTTCCTTCAGGGGATGAAATAAAAATATATTTTACAGCGTTAAGCCTTGATGTTTCTATTAGAAGTTTTTGAATCCAGAATTTTCTTCTATAGTCTCCGCTTGAAATTTCCCTTGAGGCTGCCTCAAAAGAGTCAATTATTGTTTCTCCCCTATTTACCATTAATTTTCTCAAGTTGTCTTTTTTGCTGCTAAGGTCTTTGTAGGTTACATAAGTAAAAACTGCAGCCAAAATAGCAATCATTCCCAGGATAACTGAAATAGATATTTTTTTTTCCAAAGTTTAAGCCTTAAAAAGTGGGTATTTTTTATACAATGGGTAATTATTACACGGAAAATCTGTTTAAAACAGTAAAAACACAGATAATTTAAATTAGTTGCAATTTATTTGCCAGGTTTTTAACAGGGCTGATCCAAAAAAGTATGGTATCAGCAATAAAATTGACAGATACCATATTATAAATAAAGGCTTGGTAGAAAACTTTGGTTTAGCTGATTTTTTTATTCTCTTGTCATTGAAGTCATTTTTATTGCCTGATCTTTAATTTCCTCTGCACTTGTATCAAGTGTTTTGCTGCCAAGGCTAAGCTCTTCAAGGGACAATGAAATTTTATTAAGCTCTTCATTTATATTTGAGATTGTATTGGCATTTTCATGGGCATTTGAGTTTACAGTTTGCATTCCAATTGAAACTCTTTCTGTGTTTTCAGTTATTTCCCTTGTGGTTGCAGACTGCTCTTCAACTGCTGCTGAAATTGTAGAAACCCTTTCATTGGCTTCTTTAACAACATTGAGCACTTCCTGGATTGATTCAGTTGTAAGTTTTGTTTCTTTTTGCATTTGTTGAATTGTTTCGTTTATTCTTTCAGTGGATTTGTTGGACTGGGCAGCAAGTTCTTTTATTTCGTTTGCAACAACAGCAAATCCTCTTCCTGCCTCTCCTGCACGGGCAGCTTCAATTGTTGCATTAAGTGCAAGAAGGTTTGTTTGATCTGCAATTGAAGAAATCATTTCAGTAATTTCTCCTATTGCATTGGCTCCCTTTTGAAGCTCTTCAATGTTTTTTGCCGCAACTTCAACTTTTTCAGCCGCTATTGCAGTTGTTTCATGGGCGGACTGGGTGTTTTGAGAAATATCAGTCACTGTGGCTGTCATTTCTTCCATTGCTGCTGCTATGGCATTTATATTGGAGGTGGTTTCTTCCATTGTTTTTGAAGCACCTGCAATGTTTTTGTTCATGGCTTCCGACTGGGTGTTTATTTGGGAAGCTTCGCTGGAAAGAGAATTAATTGTACTGGTTATTTGATTAGAAAGGGCTGCCAGTGCTGATGCTGAAGTTTCAAGATTTATAGAACCTGATTTAATATTTTCTAAAATTTTATTAAGCCTTTCCCCTTGTCCTTTAATTCTATCCTGCTGAACTATGCTCTGCCAATACCAAAGGGTGTTTTTTTTGGTAATTGAAATTAAAATTACAAAAAACAAGAGAAAAAGAGCTGAAAGAGAATAGGTGATTTTTTCTGCCTGAAGAATTCCCCAGGCTATAACTGGAAAGAGGATTACCGCCTGAAAAATAATTCCGATTAAAAGTTTAGGAGAAAGTGAAGCTGTGGCCCCTGCTGCCATTCCTGCTACAAAAACCAGGAATAAAAGGGTGTATTCACTTAATCCAAAAACAATTAAAGAAAGAATAGTGAATAGAGAAACTAAAATTCCACCAAGATAATTTTGAAATAGAAAAAGACCATACCAGAATTTTGGATTTTCATCGTATTTTTCAGGTAATTTAAAACATGTATATGTTTTTAAAATAATCATCACCAAAAACAAGATCCCAAGGGTAATTGTAGCTTTTGGTGATTTTGAATAAATAGGAGAAAGAAGGACAAGAATTATATAACCTAAAATATAGGCTGGAGCTGTTCCTTTAGAACGGTTTGAAAGCTCTATCACAGCTTCTTTTTCATATTTATTTTTAATTTCAGAATCAATTGAATTTGAAGATTTGGACATTGCCTTTTCCATTTAAAGCTCCTGATTGTTAATTGTTTATTAAATATTATTTAATTTCAGATTTTAGACTTAAAATCAAGTTTTATTAGTTTTAGCTGGAGTTGTAAAAAGAATTGCTGGTTCCTGAAATTTAATAAATTTTTAAGTTTGATTTGTTGGCTTAATTTATAAATCTTCAGGTATAAAAGACAAAACATCATCAATTTTATCTTTGTTTAAAAGCACCATTATAAGCCTGTCAATTCCAAGGGCGTTTCCAGAAGATTTTGGCATTTTATCCAGGTCTTTTAAAAACTTTAATGGAAGTTTTGATACAGGCAGGTTTTTTTTCAATCTAAAATCAATTGAATCTTTAAATCTTTTTTCCTGTTCTTTTGAATCGGTAAGTTCGGTGTAGCAATTACAAATTTCAATTCCTGAAATAAAAAGTTCAAATCTTTGAGAAAAATTTTTGTTGTTTTCACAAAGTTTAGAAAGAGATGCCTGGGATTTTGGGAAATCATATAAAAAAACAGGCTTTCCAAATCCAAGTTTGGGGGAAATTTCTATTCCAAAAATTTCATCAAAATTATCTAAAACTTCTTCAAATGAATAATTGGTATATTTTTTAACAGAATCATAAACACTTAATTTTTCAAAAGGGAGGTCTAAACGGGTTTCTTTATTTTGTCTTTTAATTTTTTGAGCTGAAAACTTTTTTGCCAGTTTTATTATAAGCTCCTGGGTTTCTTCCATTAAATCAAAATAGTTTTTGTTTGTTTGATACCATTCAAGCATGGTCATTTCAGGGATATGAAGCTTTCCCCTTTCATTTTTTCTAAAAGTTTTGCAGATTTGAAAAATTTTTTTATAACCCCTGGCAAGAAGTCTTTTCATGCAAATTTCAGGGGATGCCTGCAAAAAAAAATCTTCAGATAAAAAAGGATCAATATGATCTTCTGGAATAATTGAAGGAAGTCTTATTGGAGTTTCAACTTCTATATAATCATTTTCCATGAAAATTTTTCTTATTTCAAAAATTATTTTACTTCTTTTTTCTAAAGTGTTTTTCATTTTAGTTTTTTAAATTCTTAAATTAAATAGCCTGGAAATTTTATAAATCCAGGCTATTTAGCTGATTGATTAAATTTAGGGTTTTGTATAATTGTTAAATCAGTGAATCTTGATTTGTTTTAAGCTGTAATCAGCGTTTCTTTTTTTCAAATCTGTCATTTTTGTTGTCATGGAAATAGCTTATTTCAGCATTTGAATCTTCATACCATTTTTCAGCCTGGGTAACGCATTGTTCACAGGCATTTATGGGAAGATGAACTCCGGTTATTTTCCATCCTCTATCAGATTCTGAATCAATTTTTAAAGCACCTCCGCATTTATCACAATTTGTAACATTTTCAAATTGTCTTTCATAAATACCGTCGGTATCATACACAATGTTTCTTTTTCTTTTAAAAATCGGATCATTACCGTAAACTCTTTTTTTAAGGTCGTTTCTTGAATCCCAGATACCCATTACTTTTTTACAAAGATCTTTGATGTATTTTATTGTTTCAGGGGTTTCTTTTAAGCTTTCCGGATTATAGTCAGGTTCTTTTACATTTGAATAATCAAGACCAGCCAGGGCAAGAATTATTCCTGCGTTTACATAGGGAAGGGCACTTTCAATGGAGTATCCCCCTTCAAGAACTGCAATATCAGGGTTTAAAAGAGTTGTAAGCTTTGAATAGCCTTGAGCTGTGAAATTCATATTGGTCAAAGGATCTGAATAGTGATTGTCCTGGCCTGCTGAATTTACTATTACATCGGGCTTGAATTCATTTAAAATAGGTAATACGCAATTTTCAATAGTATAAAGATACCCTTCTTCTGAAGTTTTTGGCGGAAGGGGAATATTTATATTATAACCGCAGGCATTGGGTCCTCCAAGCTCTTCTGTAAATCCTGAACCAGGATAAAGAGTTCTTCCATCCTGATGGATAGAAATGAATAAAACATCAGGATCATGCCAGTAAACATCCTGGGTTCCGTCTCCGTGATGGCAGTCTGTATCTACAATTGCAATTTTTTTATACCCGTGCTCTTTTCTTAAGTATTCAACCATTACAGCTTCAATATTTATATTGCAAAATCCTCTTCCTCCGTGAACCACTCTCATTGCATGATGTCCCGGTGGTCTTACAAGGGCAAAGCCGTTGTCAATTTCTCCAGATGCAAATTTCTGGGCTATGGCTTTTGCTCCTCCTGCACTTATAAAATGTGAGCTTGTGGTTACAGTTTGGATGTCGGGCACACAAAAGTGAGCCCTGTTTATTTCGTTTTCTGTAACCTTGGCAGGTTTGTATTCTTTTATTCCTTCGATATCCATAAGGCCTTCTTCAAAGACCTGATCTTTTGTATATAAAAGTCTTTCTTCCCTTTCCGGATGGGAGGGATCTATTGCCCAGTCAAAAGCCGGGAAAAAGACAAGACCTGTTTTCTTTTTTGCTTTAAGCATTTTTTATCTCCTTTTCTCAGATAATTATCTCTGAATTGGGCGATTTAAGATTTGTGCTGATAAACATCAGTTTGTTTCAGACTCTGGCTTGCCAAAATTTTATACGGCTACAAGGCCCGGTCTTATCTGAAGTGTTATTCTTATATTTTTTCCTGAAGATCTATAGCCCCTCATCATATTAAAAGATAAGTCTTCAATTGTATCTATTTCCAGATTATTCATATCTGCACCCATTTTTTCAGCCTTGGCATATAAAAGAGATTTTGCCTTTGCAAAAGCATCTTCCCTTGAATAATTTTGAGAAATGGATTCCTCATAGTTTTCAGAAACAGCATAAGCTTTTCTTTGGGCTGTGTCTGCAAACAGGGTTACAGTGCAGGTAGGTTTTGCCATTGCCGCACCTATTGCGTTTGCAATGCTGAAATCTTTAACTGTACTGGTTTTTATATTTGATAGTTTTTCCAATCTTTTTGCAAAAACGCTTGCCGGTGCTCCAAGTACAAGAATTTCTTTGGGATTTAAAACATAGCCGTCTAAAAATTCATGAAGAGTGTATACAGGCTTGTTGTTTAAATCAAAAATCTTTTCAGTGAAGGCATCAACTATATTCTGGGCGGCTTTGTCAGCAATTTTTTCTGCTGCATCTTCAGGAGAAATTCCAAGGGTGGTTGCAATGGAGTTAATTCCCTTGCTTGCTTTTTCAAAATCACCTTCTTTTATTTCACCAAGAAAAACAAAGGCATCTGTAGGTGTTGGTAAATCTCCCCCAAAGGCCATGGCAGGTCCTTTTCTTTCCGGGCCCACTAAAAGTTTTGAATCTTCAACTCTTACCCAGCTGTCGCCTCCTGCTCCAATGGATTTTGTTTCTATTGCCCTAATAAGTGTTTTTAAATTTTGTATTCTTATTCCGCTTTGAGCTATTACAGGATCGCCATTGGCAAGGATAGCAATATCTGTTGTTGTTCCTCCTATATCAAGAACAATTGAGTCAATATCTTTTTTTGAGCCGGGCATTGCTCCAAGAACACTTGCAGCAGGGCCTGAAAATATTGTCTGTGCAGGGAAATTAACAGATTCACCAAGGGGCATTGTTCCCCCATCTGCCTTTAAAATATGTACAGGTGATTTGATTCCCCTTTCTATAAAACTTTTATTTACCGAGTCAAAAAAATCTTCATATGAATCACGAACAGCAGCATTGAGCCAGGTGGTATTTATTCTTCCTGGAAAATTAAGGTGTCCTGAAACATTGTGTCCTTTAAATATATTTTTAAAAGTCTTGGAAAAAATTTTTTCTTTTTGATTTTCATGGGTCGGGTTTCTAGGAGAAAATTTTGAAATAACCGCTACATTTTCTATCCCAAGTTTTTTTATTTCTTCTGCTGTTTTTGCAAGTTCCTTTTCATCAATTGGAATAAGCTCTCTTCCCCTGTGGTCAAGTGCTCCTTTTACAATGGAGTAAAACTCTCCTATTTTATAATACCCGGGATCTATTCCAGGTCCTGCTGAAATTATCACTGCAACAGGTGAGGTTTTGTTCTGAACAACAGTATTGGTTGTAAGGGTGGTGCTTAATACTGTTCTTTTTATTTTAGAAGGGTCTGTTTTTTCAATCAAAGAGTCCAGAGCTTCGATTACAGATTCGTAAAGATTGTCTTTTTTTGTAGGTATTTTAATGGATTTTTCAGTTTTGTTGCCAGACAGAAGAACTCCATCCGTATGAGTACCGCCTACATCTATACCAATTATCATTTGCACCCCGCAGATTTAAATTAATGATTATTCTATACAGACTATAGCTAATAAGCTTAATTGTCAAACAAGGCGGTACTGGCTGATTTTTATTTTTAAGAGTTATTTCAGGTTCTTCTTGGATTTAGATCTGAAGTTTTTCAATGTTTTTGTAAAAATTAAGGTAAAGACAATAAGATTGTCAGGCTGGAAATAAAAAAAGCCCCTTTAAAATTTAAAGGGGCTTGAAGTCTGGCTCCCCAGCACGGACTTGAACCGCGGACCCGATGGTTAACAGCCATCTGCTCTGCCGACTGAGCTACTGGGGATTAAGTTTTGCTTTTAATCAGCAATGGAAAAACATATACATTTGTTTGTCATGGCGGTCAAGTAAAAAAAATAAAATATTAAATTTTTATTGTGGTTCTGAAAAAGAGGTAGACAAAGTAAAGAACAATCATAAATCCTCCTTCCCATTTATCCAGAAGCCTTTTTCTCCCTGTTGCCATAAATATAAGCAAAAGAATGTTTGCAAAAATAACCATTAAAATATCCAGGTTGTTGTTTGGAGAAAAAGGAAGGGGTTTGATGGTTGCACTTATTCCAAGAACAAAAAAAATATTGAATATATTAGAACCTGCAACGTTTCCCACTGCCATTTCAGACTGACCTTTATAGGCTGCTACAACTGAGGCTGCAAGCTCAGGAAGTGAGGTTCCAATGGCAACAATGGTAAGGCCTATTATTTCGTCAGATACTTCAAAGGAACGGGCAATGCCCACAGCTCCTCTTACAATGAGCTCTGCTCCTCCTGCAAGGCCGGCAATTCCAATAAGTATAAGTATTGTGGAAATTCCCCAATGCATTTTAACCAGTTTTTCATCTAATTCTTCTGTGTCGGGTTCTCTTTTTGAAAGTGAAAAAGAATAATGGAAAAAAATAAGGAAAAAACCAAGAAAAACCACTCCGTCGCTTCTGCTTAATAAGGAGTATCTATATCCGTCAAAAAATTGATCATTTACTGAAACTGCCAGAACAAGGACAGCAAGAAGTCCCAGGGGTATTTCTGCTTTTACAGTACCTATAGGAACCTTAAGGGGTTTTACCAACCCGCAGATTCCCAGGATTAAAAGAATATTAGCTATATTGCTGCCTAAAATATTTCCTGTTGCAACTCCTGTACTCCCCTGGGTGCTTGCAACAATGTTTACAAAAAGTTCAGGAAGTGAAGAGCCAAAAGCAACCACAGTAAGACCTATGGTCATATCTGAGATCTTGAATTTTTTTGCAATGGCCGAGGCACCGTTTACAAGACAGTCTGCACTTTTTATCAGAAAAACAAAACCTGCCGTAAGAAAAAGATAAGACAAAAAAAGCCTCCCAGTAATTTAGTGGCAAATATAGTTAGTGATAAATAAAAAACGAGATTTTGCCAACTGAATTCTCAGCAAAAATTTTATTCCAGTCTGATCATTGTTTAATTTCGGAGACAAATTTTTTTGTCTCCGAAATAGAATAAGTTGCTGGAAAAGAGTTTTACTCTTCTTTTTCCTTTGCAATTGTTTTGAGTCCAAGCTCCTGGAGCTGTGCCCAGGAAGCACTTGAAGGAGCATTGGTAAGAAGACAGGTTCCCCTTTGAGTTTTAGGAAAAGCCATCACATCTCTTATTGATTCCTGATTGCATAAAATCATTACAAGACGGTCAAATCCAAAGGCGATTCCTCCATGGGGAGGTGCTCCTGATTTAAGGGCATCAACAAGAAATCCAAACTTTTCTTCATAGTCTTTTCTTTCCATCCCAAGAATTGAAAAAACTTTTTCCTGAACTTCAGGCTGATGAATACGGATGCTTCCGCCCCCAATTTCAGAGCCATTGAGAACCAGATCATAGGCCCTTGATTTTACTTCAAGAGGAGATTGTTCAATTTTTTCATAGTCAGATTCAAGGGGTGCTGTAAAAGGATGGTGAAGTGCCTGGTATCTTTTTTCGTCCTCATCCCATTCAAACATTGGAAATTTTGTTATCCAGACAAATTCATATTTGTTTTTGTCAACAAGACCAAGCTTTGCCCCAAGATGATTTCTAAGGTTACCTAAGGTGTCATTTGTAATGGTTGGAGTATCTGCAACAAAAAATACAATATCTCCGGGTTCCATTGAAAGGGCTTTTTGCATTTCTTCTTTTTCTTCATCAGAAAAAAACTTTGTTATTGGTGACTGCCAGTCTCCGTTTTCCTTTATCTTTATCCAGGCAAGGCCCCTGGCTCCATAAATAGCTGCAAAAGCTGTGAGATCATCTATTTCTTTTCTTGAGAAACCAGCACACCCTTTTGCATTTAGAGCTTTAACAAGGCCTCCTCTTTTAAGAGTGTCTGCAAATACTTTAAATCCTGTGTTTTTAAGTGTTTCTGAAAGGTTTACCAGCTCGAGTCCAAATCTTAAATCAGGCTTGTCAAGGCCGTATTTATCCATGGCCTCTTTATAATCCATCCTCTTAAAAGGAGGTTTGATCTCAAGATCAACAACTTCTTTGAAAACTGTTTTTACAAGTCCTTCTGCCGTTGCCATTATTTCTTCTTCACCGATAAAACTCATTTCTATATCTATTTGTGTGAATTCTGGCTGTCTGTCGGCTCTTAGGTCTTCATCTCTAAAACATTTTACTATCTGATAATATTTATCAAAGCCTGAAATCATAAGAAGCTGTTTGAAAAGCTGGGGGGACTGGGGAAGGGCATAAAAATTACCCCAGGTAACTCTGCTGGGAACAAGGTAGTCTCTTGCACCTTCCGGAGTTGACTTTGTAAGAAAAGGTGTTTCTATATCCAGAAATCCTTTTTCATTTAAATATTTTCTTATTGCAAATCCTGCTTTATGTCTTTTTATTATATTTTTTTGAATGGCCGGTCTTCGAAGATCCAGGTGTCTGTATTTTAATCTTATGTTATCAGAAGCTTCAACTCTGTCTTCAATTAAAAAAGGAGGAGTTTCTGCTTTGTTCAGGATTTTAAGTTCTAAAACATTGACTTCTATTTCTCCTGTGGGAAGATTTTTATTTATCATTCCCTCAGGTCTTTTGCCAACTATCCCTTTTATTGTAATTACATATTCACTTCTTATTTCATGGGCTTTTTCATGCATTGTTGGATCTGTTTCAGGATTGAAAACCACCTGGGTGATTCCTTCCCTATCCCTTAAGTCCACAAAAATTACTCCGCCGTGGTCTCTTCTTCTTTGTACCCAGCCCATGAGAACCACTTCTTTATCTTTATCAGCAGTGCAAAGCTCATTCAGATGATGGGTTCTTCTAAGATCTCCAAGTAAATCAGCCACTATAAATTCTCCTGTTAAATATATTTTTTTATTATTGAAATAAAATCTTTTTCTAAAACTTCTTCCTGGGTTCCCTCTTCCATGTTTTTAAGACTTATAATGCCTTTTTCAATTTCATTTTCGCCTATAATTGCACAAAATTTGCAATTTGATTTATTTGCCTTTTTCATTGAGGCCTTCATGCTTTTGTTAGAAAAGTCCATTTCAGATTTTATACCCTGGGATGCCAAATTGTTGCAGATTTTAAATGCCTTTTTGGCTGCAGATTCACCAAAGGTTAAAAAGTAAACCAGAGGCCCTTCTTTTTTTACTTCCTGATTAGAGGCAATTATTTCAACAAGCCTGTCAAATCCTATGGCAAATCCAATTCCAGGTGTTTTTGGGCCACCAAGGATTTCAACCAGACCGTCGTATCTTCCTCCCCCGGCAACAGCAGACTGGGCTCCAAGCTCCAGGGTTTGGATTTCAAAAGCTGTTTTGGTATAATAGTCAAGCCCTCTTACAAGGTAATCGTCTATTTCATATTTAATATTTTCAAGATCAAGACATTGTTTTAAGGCTTTAAAATGTTCAGAGCATTCCCTGCAAAGATAATCTTTTAAAAGCGGGGCTCCTTTTAGCTGATTTCTGCAGGATTTTACTTTGCAGTCAAGAATCCTTAGGGGATTTTTAGTTTTTCTTCTTTCGCAGTCACTGCAAAGGTCTTTGGTGTTTTGAATAAAGCTTAAAAGGATTTCATTGTATTTTTTTCTGCATCCTGGACACCCAAGAGAGTTTATTTTGGTAAGAAGATTTTTTACTTCAAGTTTTTTAAAAAGCATGTTGAGCATTACAAGAATCTGGGCATCAAGAATGGGAGAGTCAATTCCTAAAACCTCAGCATCAATTTGATAAAATTGTCTGTATCTTCCTTTTTGAGGTCTTTCTTTTCTAAACATTGGACCTATTGTGTAAAGTTTTTGTTCAGGCTGTCTTGAATACATTTTATGTTGAACATAGGATCTTGCAATTGAGGCTGTAGCCTCAGGTCTCATTGTTTGATTGTTCCCTTTTGAGTCTGGAAATGTAAACATTTCTTTTTCAACTATGTCTGTACTTTCCCCTATACCCCTTGCAAATACTTCAGTTTTTTCAAGAATGGGAAGTCTTATTTCCTTAAATCCAAAATTTTCAAATATATTTTTTGCCTCCAGTTCTATTTTCTGCCAGACTTCAATTTCTTCAGGCAGGATATCACGGAAACCTCTTATTGTTTGAATCATTTATTTAAATCCTTATTTGATTTAGTAAACTTGTCTTTAGTATGGGCTTTTATTAAGATTTTAAACTCAATAAAACTTAAGCTTTAGTCTAATTGAATTTTATATCAATTATGTAACCGAATATTATTATCCCAGTGAGTTTTGATAGTCAATATTTCTTGAATAAAATAAGGGATTAATCCAAAAATGTTCTGATGATCCAAAATCAATACTTGCAAAATTAAAATCATTTTATAATATCGTCAGTGACGGAAGCTAATTTGCAAATAAAATAAATTAAGGACTTAAAAAAATGGCAAAAAAAGTTACAACAACAACTTTTATGAAAAAAAAAGAATCTGGTGAAAAAATTACAGCAGTTACTTCCTATGACTTTACTTTCGCAGGTCTTGCCCATGAAGCAGAAATAGACATGATTCTTGTTGGTGATTCATTAGGTATGGTAGTTCAGGGTCATCCAAGCACAATTCCTGTAACCATGGAAGAAATGATTTACCATTCAAAAATGGTGGCAAGGGCAAAGCCTTTATCTCTTATTGTTGCAGATATGCCGTTTCTTTCCTATGAAACCAGTGTTTTTGAGGCTGTGACAAATTCAGGGCTTCTTTTAAAAAAAGGATTTGCAGAAGCTGTAAAGCTTGAGGGTGGAGTAGAGGTGGCAGAAAAAATTGAAGCAATTACAAAAGCAGGAATTCCTGTTCAGGCTCATATAGGGCTTACTCCCCAGTCTGTCCATCAAATGGGAGGATTTAAAATTCAAAGGGATGAAGATAGAATTGTAAAAGACGCCCATGCTGTTGAGGAAGCAGGAGCTTTTTCTGTTGTTCTTGAAGGAATCCCCAGTCATATTGCAAAAAGAGTTACAAGTGAGCTTAAAATTCCCACCATAGGAATTGGTGCAGGAATAGATTGCGATGGACAAATTCTTGTAATGCATGATCTTTTAGGCCTTAATAGAGGTCATGTTCCAAAGTTTGCCAAAAAGTTTGCAAACTTAGGTGATCTTGCTGTGGAAGCTTTTGCTTTGTATGCCAAAGAGGTAAAAGAGGGTAAATTCCCCGGAGATGAACATAGTTATTGATTTTTATATTTATAAAATTATAAAAGAAAGCCCTGTTCTTATAAACTATAAGAACAGGGCTTTTGTGTTTTGATTTCAGTTTGGTTAGCTTATATTTTTTAAAAAAAGACAAGCCTTAAATTCAGGTTTTAATATCTATAATGATCAGGCTTAAAAGGCCCTTCAATGGGAATTCCAAGGTAGTCGGCCTGCTTTTGTGTAAGCTTAGTAAGATTTATCTGAAGCCTGTCAAGATGGAGTCTTGCAACTTCTTCGTCAAGCTTTTTGGAAAGTGTGTATACTTTGTTTTCATGCTTTTTTGTTGCAAGTTCAATTTGAGCTAAAGCCTGGTTTGTAAAACTTGCACTCATTACAAAGCTTGGGTGACCTGTTGCACATCCAAGGTTTACCAGTCTTCCTTCAGCAAGAACAATGATTGAGTTTCCAGACTTTAAAGTCCATTTGTCAACTTGGGGCTTAATGGTGTCTTTTACGCATTCTGGAGTCCTGGATAGATATGACATTTCAATTTCATTGTCAAAATGTCCTATATTGCAGATAATTGCTTCGTTTTTCATCTGCTCCATGTGCTCACCCCTGAGAACATGATAATTGCCTGTTGCTGTTACAAAGATGTCTCCTTTTGAAACAATTTCTTCAAGAAGGCATACCTGGAAACCGTCCATTGCAGCCTGAAGAGCACAGATAGGGTCAATTTCAGTAACCACAACCCTGGCTCCATAGCCTTTCATTGACCTTGCGCATCCTTTTCCTACATCACCGTATCCGCAAACAACAACAGTTTTACCTGCAAGCATAACATCTGTAGCTCTTTTTATTCCGTCTGCAAGAGATTCCTGACAACCGTAAATATTGTCAAATTTTGATTTTGTAACAGAGTCATTAACATTGATTGCCGGAAAAAGAAGTTCTCCTTTTTCCTGAAGCTGATAGAGCCTGTTTACTCCTGTTGTTGTTTCTTCTGAAACCCCTTTTATTTTTTTGGCAATTCTTGTCCACTTTTGTGGATCTGTTTCATAGGACTTTCTAAGTCTGTCATAAAGCTTAATTTCATCTTCAGCTTCAAATTTTTGATCAAGAATTGAAGGATCTTTTTCAACTTTTACCCCTTCATGAACCATCATGGTAGCATCTCCGCCGTCATCAACAATAAGATCAGGGCCGGATCCGTCAGGCCAGGTAAGGGCTTGTTCAGTGCACCACCAGTATTCTGCAAGGGTTTCACCTTTCCAGGCAAAAACTGCTGCTGAACCATTGGCCGCAATTGCTGCTGCTGCATGATCCTGGGTTGAAAAAATATTGCATGATGCCCATCTTACATCAGCTCCAAGGGCTGTAAGGGTTTCAATAAGCATGGCCGTCTGGATTGTCATATGAAGACTTCCAGCTACTTTTAAGCCTTTTAAGGGTTGCTGGTTTCCGTATTTTTCCCTTGAATTCATAAGTCCGGGCATTTCTGTTTCAGCAATTACCATTTCCTTATTACCAAAATCTGCCAGGGAAATGTCTTTTACTTTGTGCTTAAGAGTTAAGTCTAGTTCTATATAACTCATTTAATCTGCTCCTTAATTATTTTTAAAATGATTTTACTGCTTTTATTATATAAAGAGAAAGCCCCTGAGTTAAGGGATGCTCTTTTTTCACTGTTATTCTGAATCCATTGTTTTCAAGGATTTCTCCCAAATAGTCGTGATCAAATCCAAGCCATCTGTCCCCGTATTCGGTTCTCATTTTTTCAAGATTATGCTTTCCAAATTCTGCAAAAATAAAAATTCCGCCGGGTTTAAGAACTCTTGATACCTCTTTTATTCCTTCTTCGGGTTTGGTCAGATGGTGGAGAACCATTGAAATTACGGCAAGATCTGCTTCATTGTCCCTCATTGGCAGATGCTCTAGTTCCCCAAGTCTTAAATCCGCCCTGAACCCTTTTTCTCTGATTCGGGTTTCGGCTTCTCCAAGCATTTCAGGAGAGCAGTCCACTCCTATGAGTTTTTCTGAATAAGGGCCCATATGGCATAAAAGCTCTCCGGTTCCGCAACCTAGATCAAGGGAGGTTTTGCAGTTTTCCATCAGTTCTGTGATTGCTTTGTTAAGATTGAAGTCACCGAGAAGCTCTTTTTTCATGGTGTCCCATTTGGGAGCAACATTATCAAAAAAGTTTGCTGTGTTTTTTTTCCTTTTATCAATAACTCTGTCAGTTTTTTTAAGGTCTGATTCTAAAATAGGATCAAGATTCATCACAGGGGAAAGAGCATTCATCACTTTTTTCCCTCCGCCTGAATCAACAGTTGAGTAAAATGCCCAGACTCCGTCTCTTCTGCATTTTAAAATTCCTGCGTCAGTAAGTATTTTCAGGTGTCTTGATATTCTTGACTGACCCATGTCCATTGTAGCTACAATTTCATTTACACTGAGTTCATGGAAAAAAAGAATGTTTGCAAGTCTTATTCTGGTAGGGTCTGCCAGTGCTTTTAAATATATTGATATATCCATATTCCCTTATATAGTAATTAAGTGATTTAATAGTCAAGGAATAATTAACTTTATTTTCAAATATAAACAATCTGAATTTTTCTTAATTTGGGCTTTGGGTATTTAAGAATTAAGGGTTTAAAATTTTTATCTTTGGACAAGAAATGAAAAGTTCTGGTTTTCCTGGGATTACTCAGATAAAATAAAGGTTGTTTTAAAGCTGGTTTGTTTTTTTGACTAACTCATACAAATACCGAATTGAACGAAAAAAGATGATAAAAATAAAACCAAATGAATATGAAGTTTTAAGAACGTTCATCAAAAAACAATGTGGAATTAATCTGGGCGGCAACAAATCTTACCTTATAGAGACAAGACTTTCAGATTTGGTTTTGGAATATGGGCATAATAACTACCTGGATTTTTATAAAAAAGCTGAGAAAGACCCCGCCCTTGTTGAAAGAATAATTGATGCAATGACAACCAATGAAACTTTTTGGTTCAGGGATACTTTGGTTTGGAAGGCTATTTCAGATATAATAATTCCCCAAATTGTTGAAAAGGCTAAAACTAAAAAAAAAGTAAGGGTGTGGTTTGGAGCATGTTCTACTGGCCAGGAAGTTTACTCTTTTTTGATGATGCTTAATGAACACCTTCAAAAGACAGGTCAAAAATATGTTTTGGAGTTGGTCGAGCTTATTGCAACAGATATTTCTCCTTCGGTTCTTTTCCAGGCAAAATCCGGAAGATATTCCGGGATATCCATGGAAAGGGGGCTTCCTCAGTTTTTTAAAGAAAAATATTTTGTTTCAAAAGAAAAAGTCTGGCTTTTTGATCCAAATCTTAGGAAAAGGGTGAATTTTAAAAAATTAAATCTCCAGGAAAGCTTTGTTTCTCTTGGAAATTTTGATCTGGTTTTTTTAAGAAATGTGCTTATTTATTTTTCGGCCGAAACAAAAAAAGAAATAATTAAAAAAACTGCAGCAAGGATGGCTGCAGGAAGTCCTCTTATTTTAGGTTCTACAGAGTCAATAAGAGATTTTTCAAACGAATTTAGCATCAGCTATAAAAATAATGTTATGATTAATTATAAAAAATAAATTCTAAGCTTAAAGCTAAATATACCAGGGGAGTTTTTTATGAGAGAAAAAATATTAAAAGAACTTGAAAAAAAGACAAATATCCCCGCTTTTCCCAAGGTTCTTTCAAGGCTTAATCTTATTTTAAATGATGAAAATGCAGGACTTGACGAAGTTGGAAAGGTTGTCATGCTTGATCCTGTGCTTTCAGGGCGTGTATTATCCTATGCAAATTCTTCTGTTTTTGGGGCGACAAAAGCCGATAGTTTTTCCACTGCTGTTTCAAGGCTTGGTATTGATGAACTTAAAAAACTTGCATATTCTCTTAAAGTAAGCGAATTATTTGTTAATTTTAAAGACATTGACCTCCACAGCTTTTGGAAACACAGCATAAGCGTTGCTGAGTTTTCCCAAAGACTTTCAAAATATGTGAACGTTTCGGATTCTTGTGCCAATCTTGCCTATTTTTCAGGTCTTTTGCACGATATAGGAATTATAATTTTCTTTTATCTTATTCCTGAGGCTTATCTTGATTTTCTTGAAGATTACGATGGAAAGATTCCTCTTGAAAAGGCTGAAAAAAAAGTTTTTGGAATTGACCATGCTGAGCTTGGTGGAATTTTTCTTGAAAAAAACTGGAAGCTTCCAGCCCAGATAGTAGGTGCAGTCAGAGGCCATCATCTCCCTGTTAATAAAGATCAGGAAATTCAAAATGCTGCTGGACTTGTACATATAGCCAACGGGATATGTAGAAGTCAGGGCTTTTCTTTTGGGGTTGAATCTTTAGATTCTTCCTTTAGAAGTGAGATTTGGGAAATGCTGGGGTTTTCCCTTGATGATGTTTTTCCAATTATAAAAGATATGGAAGATGCTGTGTTTAAAGCTGAAATGATTCTTAATGCAAAATAAATTTTTGTCTAAAAAGTTTTTAGACTTAAAAAAATATTATAAGAAAGAAAAAAATAATTCAAATGGAAGAAAAAGAAAAATTAATTGATATTTCTAAAAAAATAGGATTGGAATTTGGAGATATTAAAGTGGGTTTTGTTGATAAAACTGATATGGTCAAATTTTTTAAAAATAAAGAAGAATCAAAATTATCCCAGATGGAGTTTTTTATGAAGGCGGTAAACAAATAAAAACCCGGGTTTAGTTATTGGCTGATAGCCAGTTTTTGTTATCATTTTTTATTCTTAGATCGTTTTTTGTATCAGGTTTTTGGTCTTTTCCAGAGCTTGAAAGAATAAAGTCCATTTTTTCATTTACTGATTTATAAATATAGGGCTGACCCCATCTGTCTAAGGGAAAGTTATATTTAAATTTTCCTGATAAATTTGTTTTATACCAATGAGCAAACCTGTGTGAGGGAGGATAGGTTCCATTTTTATCTTTTTCAGTGTCAAGACAGGTTTTAATAATGATCAGATCTTTTTTGGTTTTGTATACATAATAATAATTAATAATTTCATCTCCTAGATTTTCAATGTATGGGGCACTGCTAAAAACAATACCCAAGGAAAAAAGAATAAAAAAAAGGAATCTGAATTTCATTTTTTTGCCGGTCTTCAATAGGGTAAAATTTTAATATTGTCCGCCTCATCTCCTCTTATGGTGAGATTATAGCCCTTTGTTTTTATGAGAATTGACTGGTTGTCTTTTTCAATAACCTGGATTATTGAGCCCCTGCCTGCTTCTATTTCCATAAATTTTTGAAAGGCAGATGAGTTTTTGTTTATTTCTGAAATTTTACCGAGGTCATTTTTCTTCATCTCTTTTAGCAGGATAGGATTTTCATTGTATTTATTGTAAATTTTCTTTTTTTGCTTTAATGATTCTAGGCAGATATTAACACAGTTTTCGCAGTCTCCTGTAAGAATTGACTCTTCACAATGTTTTGTAAAACCTTTGATTAACCCTTCTCCTCCCCTTGGGCAGATCTGGATAAAATCAACAAACAAAATAAGTTTTTCAAGGATTTCTTTTGGAACATCATGTTCCATTTTGCAGGCAGCTTCTTCTGCAGTATTTTCGTTTACGTATAGAATTTTTGTGAAAAAATTTTTTAATGCCAAATGTCTTCTTATAATATCTTTGGCAATTTCAGTTCCTGAAGGAGTAAGGGTTATAAGATCGTATGGGGCATAGTTTACAAGTCCTTTTCCAGCCAGGGTGCGAAGGGCTCCGGTAACTGATGAGTTGTTGACTTTAAGTCTTGTTGCAATATCTTTTGCTCTTGCAGCCTGTTTTTGGCATACAACCTGATAAATTGTCTCAAGATAATCTTCAAGGCTGGCACTTAGTTTGGTTTTGTTTTTTTTCATGATAAGAGAGCAGCTCCGCAAATAAAATAAAATTTTTAGGTTAAAGAGTCATCTGGTTGATCCTGGTGGGGGAATATATAATATTAAAAAATCTTTGTCCAATAAGAAGAATTTAGACAAAGAAATGCTGGCTGTAAAAAATAATTTAGGGGTGGCTAAAAAAGGCGGGTTATTTGTTGTTTTTATCTTTTTTTAGAAAGTAAATCTTATTTCCGGCCTCATCGGTTGTTGTTATTTCTGAAATTCTTATGTTTTTAGAAGTTTCATTTACTTCCCAGACAGAGTTTGGACCAAAAATTTTGGTGCCTTTTTCTATTGTTCCGTGAACAATTAATACAGGGGATGGTTCTATTGAATTATCGTAATTTTTTATTGATTCAATTTGCCCTAGAATTTTGATTTTATTTTCTTCCAAAGTTTTAAGCTTTGATGAATGCCCTGAAAGAATGTTTTTATATTCATCCTGAGATTGGAATAAAGAGTCTATGGTTTTTTCAGTGTTTTTAATTTTTAAAGATAATTCATCTATTTTTGATTTGATCTCATTTACTGTTTTTGGTTTTACTGATCCGGAAACAAGCTCATAATGCTCGCGTAACTGTTTTAGAGCCTGGGATGCTTTGTCCTGAACCTGGGCTTTTTTGGCAATTTCTATATGGCTTTGTTTTTCCTTGGCATAGACTAAAGCTATTTCTTCTTTTAAATTATTAATTTCAGAATCAATGTTTTTCTGACTTGCAAGGTAGGGTGCCAGGATTTTTTCAAGGTATGAATCTTTGCCTATTTCAATTATTGAAGGTGTTGAAACTTCTGTTCCTATGTGCCTTGAGTCAATTCCTCCTTTTGCAGAAACAAGGGAAGATATTATTCTCCCTGATTTAACAGTAACCAGCCCACTTGTTTTTATTTTTGACTCAAGGATTTCTTTTTCAATATTAACATTTCCGCATGCTGTTATTTCAGCCTGGTTTGTAAATTTAGCTGAAAGTCCTTGCTGGGCAAAGATTTTACCGCCGTTAATTCCATTTTTAATTTCAACCTGGCCCCTTGATTTTATAATGGCATCCATTGCAGATTTTGCAGTGATATCATTTGCAGATACTCTGAATCCCGGCTTTATGCTTCCGTGGATAATTATATTTCCGTCAAATTCTATATGACCTGTGTTAAAGTCAACATCACCTTTTATTTCGTGGGTGTTAAATACAGAAACTTTTCCATCAATTGAAATATGGGGCTGTCCTTTTTCTATGGCATATATTTTGTTCTCTGTTTCGTCTAATCTTGTTCCCTGGCCTGCTTCAATAAAACAGTCTTGAGCTTCTTCCACCAGGATTGGATTACCAAAAATATCCAATCCGTTTTTACCGTTTTTCAGGGGTATCTTTTCTGCCAGGAGCTGTCCTGGTTCTGCAACAGGAATTTCACCTCTGTCCATAAAATCGATATTCCCTTGTTCATCAACATTTCCCACGTTGAGGTAGTTTTGTGAAAAATGGCATTTGATTTCTGAATTTACAGGTTCAACAGGAGGACTTCCGCTTGCCACTTCAATTGGGGTATCAGGGTTTTTATTGATGAAAACCTGAATCAGATCATCGCTTAGAACTCCGTATTGGACACCTTTTTCAGCTAAAACTGATTTTATGTCTTCAACTTTAATTTTTTTGGGCAGGGGGTAAAGAAGAGCCTTCATGGAGTCATTTGAGATTTCAATCTGAATCTCTTCTTTTGATGCAAATCCTGAATTTAAAGGGTTTTCTTCTGATTTTTTATTGGTGGATGAATTTTCATTGATTAAATCAGGATCAGATTTTAACTTTTGGGCAAGTCCTTTTCTGTTTTGTTCTGAAAGAATTTCTTTGATCTGAGATTTTGTAATAAGATTGTTATTATAAAGGATTTTACATACAGGAATTAGTTTGTATTGCTCCTTAAATATTGAGTTTTGTTTTTTAAATACGGCTTCAGCATTTTTTTTTGTTATAAATTTGTATAAAATACCAAGCTTTAAAAACTCTATATCTGATTTTTTGAGATTTTGGTATTCACAGTGAATATTGAGAAGAATCCGTTTATTTTTGTCAATAAGCCCTTTTGTTTCAATAAAATCTATAAAATCAAGATCTTTTGATAAAGGGTCTTTTGCCCATTGGAAAGCATATTTTTCAATGGTTTCTGCTGAAAAGAATTTGTATTTAATTCCAAGTTCACAAATTTTAAGATTTTTTGGGCTGATTTTGTTTTTAATTTCTTTTATTTTCATTTTTTTATCTTCTTCCTGCCAGAGTTTGGTCAAGGGCTTGTAGTCGTCTTCGTCTTTGTCTGGCTTGGTAATTGAAACTGTACTTAAAATTTCTTTTATTTGTGAATCATTTAAATGGTCTTTTTCTTTTAAAATATCAGCAGCTGATTTTAAACTTTGATTTTTGAATAGCTTCTTTTGGATGCTTAAAGCTTCCAATGCCTGATTTTTAGTGATCAGGCCTTTTTTTACAGCTTCCCTGCAAAAATTTTTGTCAATTATTCTAAGTGCAGCAGCAATTAGCTTTGAAATTGTTTTAATATCTGTTTTTTCTTGACTAAGGAGTATTTCTTCAATTTTTTGAGGATATTCTGTATTTAAAAGACTCTTGTATTCGTTGTAAATGATTTCAGCTTCATTTTTTGAAATAATATTGTTTTTTTCAGCCAGTTCTAAAAACAGATCTGAATAAAAATCTTTTTCAACACCAAATGAAGATTTAATTTCAATTTTGCACTTACTGCATTTAGTTGAGCCTGAGTTAATAGACTCTCCGCATTTAGGGCATTTGGAAAAAAGATTGGTAAACATTTTCACCTTATATTATTTAGTTTTTAAACATCCTTTATTATTTAGCCTTAAATAATTGTCGTCATTTAATAAGGATAAGTTTAACCTGAATTGAAGGTTTTTATCTTTTTAACTCAAAGCATTTACAAGAAATTTCAAACTATATTGAAGCAGGTTTAATACAAGTTGATAAAAAAATGAAATAAAAAAGTGAAATTTTGTTTAATTTTGATTAAAAGTCATTGGTTTCCAGTTTTGCCTTGAAGGTTTGGGCAAAACTGAAAGATTTTGTTAAACTAGCAACTGGTTGATTAAATCCAGGTGGTATTTCCTGGTTTTCTTTTTATAATTTTTTTGTATTCATGCTTGGGAACACCTACCATTATTGTTCCATGGTTTTTATGATCCTTTGGAAGATTTAATTCCGATTTCAATGGAGGCCAAAAAGAGGCTGCAACATTGAAAAAACCTGCCCAGCAGGTACCAAGGCCTAAACCCTGGGCTCCAACTTCAAGATATGAAATTGCAGTGGCACAGTCTATGGCAGCTGTAGGGGCATATTTGGATGAGTGGGCTATGATAAGATGAGGGGCTCCTCGAAAGATTCCGTCAAATCCAGCTTCAAATCCCATAACTACATGATTTAAATTCAAAAGAGCAGCAGTGTCAGGTTGTTCTTTGATCATGTATTTCATCCAATCTATCACCATTTGACTAAAGGTCTTAAGCTTTTCCTTTTCATAGACAATTGTAAAATTAACAGATCTGGAATTATGGCCTGTTGGAGCTGCAAAACCAAGATTTAAAAGTTCTTCTATTTTTTCCTTTGGAACTATTTCATTTTTATAGGATCTTATTGATCTTCTAGACCTTAAAATATATTCAATATTTTCTTTTGAAAGTATTTCGTTTTTATTTTTTTCAATAAAATCAGAGTCTGTAAATCCTTTAACCTTAATTGCCCCTTCAGGACATACAGCCATGCAATGACCGCATTTTATACATAAACTCTCTGGGGCTGGAATAATTGTTATTTTTTTTTCTTCTTTGGAAAATCCAAAGATTTTGACTGGACATTCGTCTATACACTTAAAATCCAGTACACATTTGTCGTGATCAATTGAAACTGACATATTTTCTCCTAATTATTATTCGTTTCTTAGTCCGGCCGTCAGTCTATTCTTTTTCAGGAAAAGATCAAGAGCATGATTTGGAGATTGAACAACCAGATCCGAGTTGATTATTGACTGGGAAAAAGCTCCTTCTTCACCTATTATACAAATTCCCAATTTGGAATGTTTCAGCATCAGCCTGTCATTTAATCCGTTTCCTATTGCTGCTGTTTTGTTTTTTCCAATTTCTTCAAGATATTCAAGTTTGAGAGTATCCTGGTTTTTGCCTGAAATTACTTTTATTTTGCAATCATAGTTTTTGAGTTTTTCCTTAACACTTCCATGGGTGTCTGCGGTAATAAGATGGATTTTTGAAATTTTTGAAAGTTTTTCAAATCTTTCTTTTATTCCGGGCAGAGGCTCTCCATCAGTGGCAATTGTTCCATTATAATCTAATAATATATTTTCTATTTCTATGTCTTTTATTCCGGGTATGGAAATTTTAATCATGTTTTGTATCTTTTTTTTAAGTTTTTCAAAACATTGATTTGTTCTGAAACTTACTATTGTTATTGAAGAGTTTTTATATTTTTTTGATGAAACAGCCCCTTTTAAATTATCTTCTGTTTTCTAGCTTTTTTTACCAACAATCATCTTAAGTTTATTGTTTGATGTTTTTTTACAATTAAAACCATGTTAAAAACATTGATTGGTAAATTCAAGTTTTAAAATAAATCAGTTTTTGTGTTGATTATTAATTTGTTTTTATAAGTAATTCTGGTTTTTAGTCAATAGTTAAGTATAGGTTTTAATGAAATCAAATTAAAAAGGTAAAATGACAGAAAACAATTTTATAAGCGTAATTATTCCTGTTTACAACAGGGCCTGGTGCATTCATCAAGCAATTGATTCTGTGCTTGATCAAACATATAAAAACATAGAGCTTATTATTGTTGATGACGGCTCTGATGATGAAACAGGTGATATTTTAAAAAATTATGAAAAAAACCATGGGATTGTCAAAGTTCTTTTTCAGGAAAATAAGGGGGTAAGTGCTGCAAGAAATTTTGGCATTAAAAACTCCAGGGGAGATTTTATAGCTTTTCTTGACTCTGATGATTTTTGGGAACCCAAAAAACTTGAAATTCAGGTTGATTATTTCATTGAAAACAAAACTGCAATTGTTTGTCAGACAGAAGAAATCTGGATAAGGAAGAATAAAAGAATCAACCCTAAAAAAAGACATAAAAAACCTTTTGGTGATATTTTTATTCCCTCCCTTTCCCTTTGTTTGGTAAGTCCTTCTGCTGTGATGATGAAAAGGGAGTTTTTTTATAAATCAGGGTTGTTTGATGAGAAAATGATTGCTTGTGAAGATTATGATCTTTGGCTCAGGGCATCTCTTTTATTTGATTTTCATTTGATTGAAAGCCCTCTTGTTGTCAAAAGAGGAGGTCATGAAGATCAGCTTTCTTCTCTTCCTTTTCTTGATAAATTTAGAATTTATTCTATAAAAAAAATTTTGGATCAGGGAATTTCACACAGGGAAAAAGAAGTTGCTGCCATAGAAAAAGCCATTGAAAAATCTTTGATTTATATGGAAGGGTGTAAAAAAAGATTTAAAATGGAAGAATATTTTATATATAAGTCCTTGAAAAGGGAAATGGAGGAAAAGCTATGAAAGTACTTTTGTTTGCTGCCCATGGAAGCAGAAAAGTTAATTCCAATTTGGAAGTATCTTTGTTTTTTGAAAAAGTATTAACTGGCCTTGGAAATAAAATTGATAGGGGAATTTGTTGTTTTCTTCAATTTGGGAAACCTGGAATAGAAGAAGCCCTGGAAGAGGAAATAAAAAAAGGGGGAACAAAAATTTATATTTTCCCTTATTTTCTTTTTAATGGTGCCCATGTAACAGAAGATCTTCCTGAAATACAAAAAAAATTTAGTGCAAAGTATCCTAAAACAGAAATTATCATTCTTAATTCCCTTGCTGATGCCAAAGATTTTGATTTGTTTCTTTCAAAATTTATTGGTGAAAAAATATGATGGTATTTTTTTTTAAACAAATTTAGTTTTGATTAAAAAATTAGAATTTACTTATGGGTAAAATTGTTTTTCAAAAGCTTGAATCCTGGCAGAATATAAAAGAGAGTTTCTATTGCTGAAATTTTTTTATACAATTTCTCTTTTTATTTTTTTATCCCATTTTATTTGGGGAATGGAAAATGAAATAAAAGTTGAGGAAAATTTTTCACTTTCTGAAGAGCTGAATTTATTATCAGAAGAAATCAATAATAAGGAAGAAAAGTATTTAAATTCAATAAAAAATTTAAAAATAAAACATTATCTTTTGAGTAAAAAAATTAAAGAAATTTCAAATCTTGAAAATAAACGAAATGAATTTATTGAACTGAAAATCAAGGAATGGAAAGAAATTTTAACTGGGATTGAAATTCAAAAATCCAGGTTGCCCACTTTTTTAAAAGAAAAATTTAGAATTGAAAAAGATACTTTATTCAGTTTGTTTAATGAAGATATAGATTTTGAATTAAAGGCAGAAGCTTTTAAAAGTTTTTTTGAAAAAGAGAATTTTAAATCTATGAATTTTTATTTTAAAGAGTCTTCTTTTTTAATTAATAATGAAAAAAAATCAGGTAAAGCCTTAATTGGTGAAAATAGTATTGTTATAATCAAAACTGAAAATATTCTTTATTTATGGGATAAAAAAAATCAAGAATATCAAAAATTTACAAATCCTTTATTGGAAAAGATATTTTCAGGAAGTTTTGATGAGAATTTTTTTAAACCTGTGTTCATAGATTTAGATAATGAAAAAAACTAGTCTGATTTTTATATTTTTAATTTTTATCTCCAGTTTGTTGTATGGAGAGGATCTTTTAGAAGAGGAAAAAAAATTCTTAATTCAATCTGCTGATATTGTTAAAAATGAATTTAAAATCAGAGAAGAAAAATATTTAAAAGAAATTGATTTTTTAAAATCAGAAATTGAAAATTTAGAAAAAGATTTAAAAATTAAAAACACCCAGCCTGAACTCCTTGAAAAATTTCAATCTGAAAAAAATAAAACAAAAGAAATTGAAGATTCAGTCCAAAAAATTCAATTTTTCTTTCAAGAAACAAAAACGTTTAAAAAAGAAATTGAAAGGTTTTTTTCAAATAGTTCAAAGTTTTTTAAATTTGAATATAATTCAAAGCAAATAATTATGAATGGATATTTGGGAGGAGTATATAAAAGCGGTAAAGAGTATGGATATGTAAAAATTGACGATAAAGAATTAGTTTTTATTCAGGAAAAAATAAATTCTCAAAAAATTGAAAATATTTTTAATAATAACTCAGCTTATTTTCCCTTGTGTTTTGGTAAAGGAAGAAAAATGGAACCAGGTTTTATTGAAAGCGTTTTAGTCTATATTCAAAAGGGAGGGGTAATGATTTACCCCATTCTTTTAATAGGTTTTGCAGGAATTATACTCACACTTTTTCAGGGATTTATTCTTTTTTATATGAAAATCCCCAAAGAAAAAAAAGAAAAGGAGTTTTTTGAAAACCTGGAAAATAAATTTGTTAAAAGTTTTAAAAGATATCCTTCACTGAAATTTTATAAAAAACTTTATTTAAAAGAAAAAGGAAGTTTTTCTGATGAAATTATAAATTCTCTTTTGGAGAGGGAAATAAAAAAACTTGAAAAATTTAATCCCACAATAGCTGTTCTTGCTGGAATTGCTCCGCTTATAGGTCTTCTTGGCACTGTTACAGGGATGATAACAACTTTTAACTCTGCAGGAGGGGCTGGATCTGTAAAAGCTGCTGAAATGGCAGGGGGAATATCTGAAGCACTTCTTACAACCCAGTTAGGCCTTTCAATAGCTTTGCCTCTTATGATTTTTCATCATTTTTTTGAGCAAAGACTGGATCAATTTGTTTTTGATCTTGATGAAAAGAAAAATATATTTATGGCAAAATTAAGAAAAAAATGAATTTTTTAACCCAATTGTGGAAGATTTCAGGGGTATATTTTTATTTTTTGTTTATTGTTTCATTTTTACTTTGGTCATATATTTTTTATATTATTTTAAGTATTAAGTTTAAAAATATTGAAATGAAATCAGCCCATGCTGAAAATAAGATTTTAAAAAAATTAAATACAGTTTTTTTTCTTGCTGGAATCGCTCCTCTCATAGGCCTTCTTGGAACTATTGACGGGATTGTTGAAATTTTTAAAAATATCTGGATTTCAAAAGATATTTCTCCTTCAATAATGGCTTCAGGAATAGGACTTGCTCTAGCTACCACTCAGACAGGGCTTGTAATAGCTATTCCCGGAATAGCTGCAGGTAATTTTATAAAGGGAAAGTATTGCCCTGATAATAGAGTAAAAGTAAAAAAGGGAAAAAATAAATTGAGAGAAAAAATAAAAGGGAAAAACATTGTTAATGATTTAAATCTAACCCCTTTGCTTGATATGGTTTTTATTCTTTTAATTTTTTTTGTTGTAACTTCAAGCTTTATTGAAAATCATTCTATTGATTTAAACCTTCCAGGTGCTTCAACCGGGCAAAGTGTTGGAAAAGAAGCAAATTTTATTGTTTTAAATAAAAACAATCAACTTTTTTTAAATAGTAAACCTGTTTCCTATGGGGAGATCTCTTTGAAAATCAATGAGCTTGAAAAAAAAGATTTAATTATTTCAGCTGACAAAAACGTGGCTGCAGGAAAACTTATTGAATTAATAGATTTTTTAAGGAAAAATAAAATATCAAGTATTTCGGTTTCAGTGGAAAATGAAGAATAAGTTCATTGTCTTAATTTCAACCATGGGAGGTTTTATAATTTCTTTGGTTTTTTTTATTCTTCTTTCCTTTCTTTTTCCTGAAAAAAAATTAAACTCTCAATTTAAACAAAAATCCACCAATCTTATTTCCTTGAATTTAAGCCAGGAAAAGGCTTCAAAAGAAAATGAAAGTTTTGAAAAAAATTTTTCATCCAGGGTTAAAAATTTTGTTTTTAATGAAAAGAAAAAACCGGGTTTTTATCAGGAAAAAGAAGTAAAAGTCAAAGATTTTAAAAGCAAAAAGCTTGAATATGATCTTGATTCAATGATTAAAAAAGAAAGTTTTGAAAATAAGTTTTTTTCAAATGGTGAAATCAGGGATAAAGACAATAAACCTTCAAATATTTTTGATCTTTTAGAACTTGATAAAAAACCTTTTGTACTTGAAAGCTCAAAGCCTGAATTTCCTCTTGAAGCAAAAAGAATGGGAATTAAAAATGCAAAAATTTTGCTTAGATTTGTTGTAAACCAAAATGGAAAGATTGAAGATTTAACTATAGTTTCTTCAACCCATGAAAAAGTTTTTGATGAAAGTGTAATAAAAGCAGTGAAACAATGGAAGTTTTCCCCGGGAATTAAAAATGGGAAAAAAGTGTCAACTTTTGTTTATTTACCGGTGAGTTATGTATATAAAGATTAGCTTTTGTTTAATAATGTTTTTTATTTTCCCAATAAGTTTGAGTGGTGAAGAATCCTCTTTTTCAAATATTAAATCTCTTATTGAAAAAAACAGTCTTGAAAGAGCAACTCTTGAAATAGAAAACTTAAATGCTGATAATAAACAAAAATCTAAGTTTTATTTTATTATAGGTGAAAAATATTTTCTTTTAAAAAATTTTAAAAAAAGTCTTTTATGTTTTGAAAAAGCTGAGGGTTATGAAAATCTTAAAACTTTAAACTGGAATAAAGGCCTTTGTTTTTTTGGAATGAAAAGATATGATAAATCCTTTGACTGCTTTTTAAAAAGTATTAACAACAATTCAAGTGAAGAAGAAATTCTTCTTGCTGCAAATTCAGGTTATTTAAGTGAAAATTACACAAAGGCCTTAAAGATTTTAGAAGAAAAACAATTTCTGGATAAAAAAGAAGAAATGCTTAATTTAAAATCTCAAATTCTTTTTTCTCTTAAAAACTATGAAAAATGTCTGGATGTTCATAAAAAACTGCTGAAAATTAAACCCTATGACAAATTGTATTTCAATAATTATATAAAGCTTAAAAAAATTTTAAAAAAAGACATTAAATCAGATCTTTATATTCAAAAAGTTTTGGAAAAAGATTTTGAATTTCTTTTTGATTTTAATCAGGGCAATAAGTTTTTAAAAGTTTTTTATCATAAAAAATTAAGCCCTCAAAATCATTATGAAACAGCCAGGCTTTATTATGATTCAGGACTTTATATTAAAGCTTTTAAAGCAATAGAAAAAATAAAAACTTCTGATTTTAAATCAGATTTACTAAAGGCAAAAATTTTATTTATAAATGGCGAATATAAAAATTCAGGTGAATTGTTTTTAAGTTTAGCTGAGTTAAATAAAGAAAAATCAGGTGAATTATATTATTTTGCAGGAGAAGCTTATTTAATGGTAGGTGAATATGTAAAAGCTTTTAAATGCTTTAGTTTATCCCAAGATAAAAAATCAATTTATTCTGATCAGGCTTTAAATATTATAAGTGGTGAAATATGAAAAAAATTTTTATTTTTGCAGCTGTGTTTTTTATTTCAATCTCAGCTTTTGGAGAAGAAAGGCTTAAATGGCCTGAAATAAAAACAGATCTTCCCTTTGATCAATCAATTAAATTCAACAGGCTGGATAATGGCTTTAGATATCTTATCAAAACAAATAATACTCCTGAAAAAAGGGCTGCTTTGTACCTTGGAGTAATGGCAGGCTCAATTCATGAAACAGAAGAAGAAAGAGGAATAGCTCATTTTCTTGAGCATATGGTTTTTTGCGGTTCAAAAAATTTCAGCCCAGGAGAACTTGTAAATTATTTCCAGAAAATAGGAATGGATTTTGGAGCAGATACAAACGCACACACAGGATTTGATGAAACAGTATATAAAATTTATCTTCCAGAAGGTAAAAAAGAGGAATTAAAGGAGGGATTGATAATTTTAAATGATTTTGCTTTTAATGCCCTTATACCCGAAAAAGAGGTTGAAAGAGAAAGAAAAGTTGTCCTTGCTGAAATGTCAGCCCGTGATTCTGCTGATTATAGAACAAGGGTAAAACTTTATAATTTTTTGTTTGATGGTCTTATTTTACCAAAGAGATTTCCCATAGGTGAAAAATCAGTTCTTGAAAGTTCAGGCCCTGAAAATTTAAAGAAATTTTATAATTCAATGTATACACCTGAAAGAATGGTGCTTGCCGTAGTAGGAGATTTAGATCTAGATGAAACAGAAAAGCTTATAAAAGAAGTTTTTTCAGAAAAAAAGAAAACTAATGTTTTTAAAGAAATTTCTGATTTTGGAAAATTGAAAAATAAAAAAGGGATCCAAACTTTTTATCATTATGAAAAGGAATCAGCCAGCACAAGTGTTTCAATCAATTTTATAAAAGATATTGAAAGTAAAACCAGCAATTTTTTATACGAATCAAGCTGGCTTAAAAAATATATGGTTTCTCTTCTTTTAAATTACAGGCTTAATTCTCTTCTTGAAAAAAGTGACCAGCCCTTTGAATCTGCAAATACTTTTACTTTCCCTTTTATGAATCGTGTTTTGTGGTCAAATATTTCAGGTAAAACAAGTCCGGAAAACTGGGAAAAAACTCTTCTTATCTTAGGTTTGGAGCTTAAGAAAATTAAGGAAAACGGATTTTATCAATATGAGCTGGAAAGAGTGAAAAATGAAGTAATTAAGATATTTGAAAGGGGAGTTGAAACTTCTAAAACCAGGGATACAAAAGAACTTGCGGCCTCTTATATTTCTTCTGCCATGGGAGGTGAAATAATTGTTTCGCCTGAAAATGAGCAAAAGATTTTTTCTCCTTTTGTAAAAAACTTAACCCTTGAGGATTTAAATAAAAGTTTTGATAAAATCTGGGATCTTGACAATCTTTCTATTGCCTTAACAGGTAATGTATTGATTAAAGATAAACCTCTTGAAAAAATATCTCAGTCTGCAAAAAAGGCTTTTTTACAAAAAACAAAAGAAAAAAATGAAAAAACAGCCAAAGTTTTTCCTTATCTTGAAATTTCTGAACAAAAATCCGGGATAAAAGAAAAACTTGTTCTTGAACCTGAAGTTAAAAGAATAATTTTAAAAAATAATAATATAATAAATTATAAAAAAACAGATTTTGATAAAAATAAGGTTTTTTTTAAAGCATCCTTTGGAAGGGGAAAAGCTTTTGAATCTGAAAATAAAAAAGGATTATATTTATTAAGCTCAAGGGTTTTAAACTCTGGTAAATTAAGTTCCATTTCAAGTGAAGAGCTTGGGATAAGCCTTTCCAATAAAGATGTCTTTTTAAAGTTTGGAGTTGATGAAGACAGGCTTTATTTTACAGGCAGCTCCTCAAAAAATGACCTTGAAACATTGTTTCTTCTTTTTTATCATTATATAAATGATCCTGGGATTAAAGAAAATGCCTATGAGCTTTCCTTGAAAAGGCTTAAAACTTCATATGAAAAAAAGCTTAAATCAGTTGATGGAAACTTGAGTTTGAATGCCAGTGGTTTTTTTGCGGAAAACGATCATAGATTTGAGTTTTTAACCTATGAAGATGCAAAAAAAATAAGTATTCATGATATAAAGCAATTGATTAATGATAATTTCAAAAATCAGGCCTTTGAAGTTTCTATTGTTGGTGATTTTGATGAAGAAGTTATTGAAAACCTTAGCTTAAAATATTTGGGCGTAGATAAAAAGCGAAGTAAAATTAAACAACTATCACCAAAGCCTGTGGGTTTTCCAATGGGAAAAAACAAAGAAATTTTTGTAGATACAAAAATAGAATCTGCTTTTGTTCTTGGCGGGTTTAAAACAGATCATATTTATCCAATAGAAAACTCAAGAGCTTTAAGTCTTTGTGCAAGAATTATTGATGACAGACTCAGGGTAAATATAAGGGAGAATCTTGGCCTGGCCTATTCTCCTTTTGCATATAATCAGCCTTCAAAAGTTTATGAAAATTATGGAGGTCTTTTCATGGGAGTAAAAACTTCACCTGAAAAGACTGAAATTGTAAAAAAAGAAATAAAAAATATAATTTCAAGCTTAAAAAATAAAAAAATTACAGATGATGAGTTTGAAAGGGCTTTAAAACCACTTTTAAGTTCAATTGCAACCCAGGTTCAGCAAAATTCATACTGGCTTAATACTGTGCTTGACGGCTCCTTTCAAAATAAAGTTCAGCTTGAATGGGCAAAAACCATTGTCTCAGACTATTCTTCACTTACAAAAGAAGTTGTTCAGGAAAAATGCGACCAATATCTTTTAAAGGAAAACATTTCATTTCTTATAATCAAATCGAAAAAAGAGGACTAAAGTGAAACATCTGGTTTATTTCTTTTTGTTGTTTTTTTGCTTTGTACCTGGGGTTTATTGTCAAACTTCTTCAGGCCATGGGTTTGCCATGAATGGTGAAGTGAAATATAAAAAAGGTTTTTCACATTTTGAATATGTAAATCCCAATGCCCCAAAAGGCGGGGTTTTGAAAAGGGCGTCAACTGGAAGTTTTGATTCCTTAAATCCTTTTGTATTAAAAGGTCTTTCAGCAGACGGACTTGGTTATGTATTTGAAAATCTTTGTGTTCAGTCCGAAGATGAGCCTTTTTCAATCTATGGACTTATAGCTGAAGAAATAACAATTCCAGATTCCAATGAATATGTTGAATTTAAAATAAATGAAAAAGCAAGGTTTCACGATGGGCAAATAATTACTCCTGAAGATGTTATTTTTTCTTTTAATATTTTAATGGAAAAAGGATCTCCCATTTATAAAAAATATTATAATGATGTCTTAAATGTGGAAAAAGTATCAGATAAAAAAGTAAGGTTTAATTTTAAAACAAGTAAAAATCCAGAACTTCCCTTAATTATTTCCCAGCTTCCTGTGCTTCCAAAGCATTATTATGAAAAAAAAGGTTTTGAATCAGGGCTAATCCCTCCCTTGGGAAGCGGACCTTACAAAGTTAAGGAGTTCAGCCCCGGAAAATTTATTGCTTATGAAAGGGTGAAAAACTATTGGGGAAAAGATCTTTCTGTAAACAAGGGAATGTATAATTTTGATGAAATTATTTTTGATTATTACAGGGATGAAACAGTTTCACTTGAAGCATTTAAGGCAGGAGCCTATGATTTCCGCCTTGAGTATACTGCAAAATCATGGGCTGTATCCTATACAGGGCAAGCCTTTGATAAAGGTGAAATTTTAAAAGAAGAGATTTATCATAAAAACAGCTCAGGAATGCAGGGATTTGCTTTTAATTTAAGAAGTGAAAAGTTTAAAAACAAAAATTTAAGAAAAGCTCTTGTATATGCTTTTGATTTTGACTGGATAAACAAAAATTTGTTTTATGGACAATATAAAAGATCTCTTTCTTTTTTTTCAAATTCAGAGCTTGCTGCAAAAGGGTTGCCTTCAAAAGAAGAGCTTGAAATTTTAAAACCTTATAAGGGTAAAATTCCAGCTGAGGTTTTTGAAAAAGAAATGTTTCTCCCCAATACTGACGGAGAAAAGAATCTAAGATATTACTTAAGAAAAGCTTCTCAAATATTAAAAAAAGAAGGATATTTGGTTGAAAATGGGAAAAGAATTGACAAATATTCTAAAAAGCCCCTTGAGCTGGAGATTTTGATTTCAAATCCAGCCTTTGAAAGAGTTGCCCTTACCTATAAAAAAAGTCTTGAAAGGCTTGGGATAGGACTTGAAATAAGACGGGTTGATGATACTCAGTTTTATAATCGAATAAGAAATTTTGATTTTGAAATTATAACCGCTGTTTTTCCCCAGTCCCTTTCGCCTGGAAATGAGCAAAGATATTTTTGGGGATCCCTTGCTGCTGATACTCCGGGAAGCAGAAACTATTGCGGAATAAAAAATCCTGTAATTGATGAGATCATAGAAAAGCTTATTTCAGCAAAAGGAAGGCAAAATCTTATCAATCATTCAAAAGCTTTGGACAGGGTGCTTTTCTGGAATTATTACCTTGTTCCCCATTGGCATATAGATTCTTTCAGAGTTGCTTATAACAAGAAGCTTAAACACCCAGAAAAAACACCTGAATACGGAATTGGGCTTAATTCCTGGTGGCAGGAAGATTAAATGGGAGCCTATATATTTAGAAGACTTTTTTTGCTTGTTCCAACTTTGCTTGGGATAATCACCCTGAATTTTTTTATTATTCAGGCGGCTCCGGGCGGGCCTGTGGAGCAAATGATAGCCAAGCTTGAAACAGGGAAAGTAAATGCATTGTCAAGGGTTTCAGGGGATAAATCAATGGAAACCTTTTCTTCTGACTCAAAAGGCCTTTCCTCATACAGGGGGTCAAGGGGAGTTGATCCTCAGCTCATAAAAGAGCTTGAAATCCTTTACGGCTTTGACAAGCCTTTGCATCAAAGATATTTTAAAATGCTCAAGGATTTTATCAGTTTTGATTTTGGACAGAGTTTTTATAAAAACAAAAAAGTAATAACACTTATAAAAGAAAAGCTTCCTGTTTCAATTTCCCTTGGAGTCTGGAGTACTTTAATAATTTATCTTGTATCCATTCCCCTTGGAGTAAAAAAAGCTGTAACCCACGGCTCAAAATTTGATATTTACACAAGTGCCTTGATAACAATAGGACATGCAATTCCTGTATTTTTGTTTGCTGTTTTTTTAATAATCCTGTTTGCAGGGGGAAATTATTTTGATATTTTTCCCTTAAAAGGACTTACTTCCATAAATTTTGATGAATTGAGCTTTTTTGGTAAAATCAAAGATTATTTAAGTCATATTTTTCTTCCTGTTTTGTCTTTATCAATCGGCGGATTTGCCACACTTACACTTTTAACAAAAAACTCTTTTCTTGATGAAATTCACAAGCAATACGTATTGACAGCTAAAGCCAAAGGTCTTGATGAAAAATCAGTTCTTTACGGTCATGTTTTTAGAAACGCAATGCTTATAATAATTGCAGGTTTTCCTTCTGCGTTTATAGGGATGTTTTTCAGCGGTTCTTTACTAATTGAAGTTATTTTTTCTCTTGACGGTCTGGGGCTTTTAGGATTTGAGTCGGCAATAACAAGGGATTATCCAGTTATGTTTGGAAGTCTTTATATATTTACTCTTCTTGGTCTTTTTATAAGAATAATTTCAGACTTAACATACACTCTTGTTGATCCAAGAATTGATTTTGAAACAAGGACAGGTTGATTTTGAAAACCGATAAATTTGGGATGGCAAAAAAAAGATTTCTTTTGTTTAAGCAGAACAAAAGAGGGTATTATTCTTCAATAGTTTTTATAATACTTTTTGTTCTTACCTTGTTTGCTGAATTTATCGCAAATGACAAACCCATTTTTGTTAAATACGAAAACAAGTTTTTTTTTCCTGTTTTTATTGAATATCCTGAAACAGATTTTGGCGGAGATTTTTTAACTGAAGCAGATTATCGTGATTCTTATGTTCAGGAGCTTATAAATGAAAAAGGCTTTATGATCTGGCCTTTGATAAGATTTTCCTATGATACAATAAATTATGATTTAAAATCCCCGGCTCCTTCCCCTCCTGGGAGTGAAAATTTTCTAGGAACTGATGATCAGGGCAGGGATGTTTTAGCAAGGCTTATTTACGGATTCAGGATTTCAGTTCTTTTTGGCCTTTGTCTTTCTGTTTTCGGCTCTTTAATAGGAATAGCAGCCGGTGCTGTTCAAGGATATTTTGGAGGAAGGATCGATCTTTTAGGTCAAAGAATAATTGAAATCTGGTCAGGAATGCCTGTTTTATATCTTCTTATTATTTTGTCAGGTTTTGTCCAGCCAAGTTTTTTCTGGCTTCTTTTTATCATGCTTTTATTTTCATGGATGAGTCTTGTCGATGTTGTAAGAGCCGAGTTTTTAAGATGCAGAAACCTTGAATATGTAATGGCTGCAAAAGCTTTAGGGGTTTCAGATCTTAGAATAATGACAAGACATATGCTTCCCAATGCAATGATTGCTGCAATGACTTTTTTCCCTTTTATTTTAAATAGCTCAATAACTACACTTACCTCCCTTGATTTTTTAGGATTTGGAATGCCGGCAGGCTCTCCTTCCCTTGGTGAGCTTCTTGCCCAGGGAAAGGAAAATATCCAAGCTCCCTGGCTTGGAATTTCTGCTTTTATAACTTTATCTCTTATGCTTAGTCTTTTGATTTTTACAGGAGAAGCTGCAAGGGATGCTTTTGATCCAAGGGTTGAGGGATAAAATGGAAAATGATTTTATTTTAGAGATAAAAAACCTTGATATAAGTTTCAACAAAAAGGTTGGAAAAAGTATTAATTCAGTAAAATCTCTTAGTTTTACACTCAGGCAAAAGGAAACTCTTGCAATTGTTGGAGAAAGCGGTTCTGGAAAGTCTATTACTGCAAAATCAATAATTGGGCTTTTGCCCAAACCTCCTTTTTGTGAGGTTAGCGGTGAAATTTTATATAAAAATACAGATCTTTTAAAAATGCCTGAATCATATATTCAGAAATTGAGAACAAAAAAAATTGCAATGATTTTTCAAGAACCCATGTCCTCTTTAAATCCCCTTCATAAAATCGGCAATCAGATTGGAGAGGTTTTTTTAATTCATTCCGGTAAAAAAATCAAAGAAACAAGAAAAAAAGTGGTTGAGCTCTTGAAAATGGTGGGAATTCAAGAGGCTGAAAAAAGATATGATTCATATCCTCATCAGCTTTCTGGAGGTCAAAGGCAAAGGGTGATGATTGCAATGGCAATTGCGCAAAATCCTGATATTTTAATTGCAGATGAGCCAACCACTGCCCTTGATGTAACTGTTCAGGCTGAGATTTTAAAGCTTTTGGATGATTTAAAGCAAAGACTTTCAATGTCCATGATTTTTATAAGCCATGATCTTCTTCTTGTTAAAAGCATTGCTGATAAAGTCCTTGTAATGAAAGAAGGAAAGGCTTTGGAGTATGGAAATTCAAAAGATGTTTTTGAAAATCCTTCCCATGAGTATACAAAAAAACTCATGGGTTCAGACAACGATTTTGGATTTGATGAGAGTTTAAGTGATGAAATAGTTTTAGAGGCAAAAAATTTAAAGGTCTGGTTTCCCATTAAAAAAGGAATTTTAAAAAGAACAAAAGGTTTTATCAAAGCTTGCGATAAAATAAATTTTTCACTTAAAAAAGGTGAAACTCTTGGAATTGTGGGAGAAAGTGGTTCAGGAAAAACAACCCTTGGTCTTTCACTTTTAAGGCTCATTGATTCAAGGGGTGAAATTTATTTTAAAAACAAAAGAATTGATAATTTAAAGCCTTCACTTTTAAGGGAAATCCGATCCCAAATTCAGGTTGTTTTTCAAGATCCCTTTGGGAGCTTAAACCCCAGGATGACTGTTTTTGAAATTATCTCAGAAGGACTTCTTGTCCATAAAAAATTTGATCTCCAAAAACGAAAAAAAATTGTAAAAGATGTTTTAAAAGAAGTAATGTTACCTTTTGATAGCCTTAATCATTATCCCCATGAGTTTTCAGGAGGACAAAGACAAAGAATTGCAATTGCAAGGGCATTGGTGGTTGAGCCTGAGGTTATCCTGCTGGATGAACCCACTTCATCTTTGGACAGAACAGTTCAGTTTCAAGTAATAAGTCTTTTGAAAAATATTCAGAAAAAACATGGGATTTCCTATATATTCATTTCCCATGATTTAAAGCTTGTAAAAGAAATAGCAACCAGGACAATAGTTATGAAAGAGGGTAAAATTATTGAAGAAAACAATACAAGAGAGCTTTTTTTAAATCCTGTAAATGAATATACAAAAAAGCTTATAAATGCTTCTTTTTTTAAGAGATTAACTGGTTAACTAAATAAGGAAGGTAAGTTTTACAGCCCTTTTTGGTAAATTTTCTTTTTCTTGACAATAAGATTGTTTCATTGATAAATGGATGACTATTCAAAGTTATAGTTAAGTATAAGTTTTTGTGGGATTTAAGTTAAAAATATCAAGGTTGAGGAATTTGTATTTTCAAGGCAAAGAAAGCAAATATTTCAAAATTCTTAACTTAGCAATCTAAGGTTTTTGTCGAATTAGCTGTTACAAACTTTATTGTTTCAAAACCAGCTGCCAGTGCTGGATTTGTAGATGGAGTAATTTGCTTTTGTTTTTGGGTGTGTTAGGTCAAAACTAGACTTGTTCAGGTTTGAATAAATAATTAATATTAATTTAGGAGAGGTTTATGGCACAGGTAATTTCAGAAAAAAGAGATGTGGAATTCGTTTTGCATGAACAGCTTGAAGTTGGCGAATTCAGCAAGTTTGAAAAGTTTGCCGCATTTAATAAAAAAACTATAGATATGATAATCAGAGAAGCAAGAAAGCTTGCTATTGATGAAATTTATCCTACTTTTAAGGATGGTGACGAGGTTGGCTGTACTTTTGAAGGAAATGGGGTTGTAAAAATTCCTGAGTCTTTTGTAAGAGTTTACGATCTTCTTAAAGACGGTGAGTGGACAGCCATGACTGAAGATCCAGAGTGGGGTGGTCAGGGAATGCCGAAATCAGTAGCTCTTGCTGCAAGTGAGTATTTTAATGGAGCAAACTATCCGCTTATGATGTATCCAGGGCTAACCCATGGGTGTGGAAAGCTTATTGAAGTTTTTGGTACAGAAGAGCAAAAGGCTATCTATCTTAAAAAAGTATACACTGGAGAATGGTGCGGAACCATGCTTCTTACAGAGCCTGCAGCCGGCTCAGATGTTGGTGCTCTGGAAACGGTTGCAATTCCCCAGGGTGACGGCACTTATAAGATTAAAGGTCAGAAAATATTTATTTCAGGCGGTGAGCAGACTCAATTGTCAGATAATATAATTCATCCTGTGCTTGCAAGGATTGAAGGTGCTCCTGCCGGAACAAGAGGTATTTCACTTTTTCTTGTTCCAAAATTCAGGGTCAATGAAGATGGTTCAGTTGGCGAATTCAACGATGTTACCTGTACAGGTATTGAACACAAAATGGGTATCCATGGCAACTGTACATGTACACTTGCACTTGGTGAAAAAGACGATTGTATAGGAACTCTTCTTGGCGAAGAAAACAAAGGTATGAGCCATATGTTCCTTATGATGAATGAAGCAAGACAGCTTGTTGGTCTACAGGGATTTGCCTGTGCTTCAGCATCTTATCTCAATGCTGTAAACTATGCCAAGGATAGAGTTCAGGGTGCTGATCTTACCAATCCAAAAGCAGGCGGAGTTACAATTATAAACCATCCTGATGTAAGGCGTCAGCTTCTTATAATGAAGTCTTATGTTGAGGCAATGAGAAGTATTCTTTATTATCTGGCAATGTGCTATGATAAAGCAGAAACTACTGATAATGAAGATGATAAAATGATGTGGGAAGGCCTTGCAGAAATCCTTACTCCAATTGGGAAGGGATATGTAACAGACAAAGCCTTTGAAATCTGCTCCCATGGAATGCAGGTTTACGGAGGATACGGATTTATTGAAGAGTATCCCCAGGCACAGCTTTTAAGAGATTGCCGTATCACCTTGATTTATGAAGGAACAAACGGTATTCAGGCAATGGACCTTCTTGGGCGTAAGCTTGGTATGAAAAAAGGAAAGCTTTTCATGGATCTTTCAGCCCAGATTTCCAAAACAATAGGCGAGGCCAAGAAGGTTGAAGGGGTATCAGATCTTGCTGAAAGAGTAGAGGCTGTGCTCAATAAGCTTGGTGAAGTTGCAATGCATCTTGGAAAAACTGCTATGAGCGATAAAGTGAAAACTGCTTTTGCACAGGCACATCCGTTTATGGAAGTTACCGGAGACGTTTGTTCTGCATGGATGCTTTTGTGGAGAGCAACAATTGCACAGCAGAAGCTTGGAAAAAAGAAAAAAGAAGATATTTTCTACAATGGTCTCATTAAGTCAGCTCAGTATTTTATCAACTCTGTTCTTCCTGTTACCATGGGTAAGATGCAGGCTATATTGGATAATGATTCAGCTGCAATTGAGATTGAAGAAGCATCATTTGTTTCCTGATTTTTTTCGGAGCAGAGTTTTCTCTGCTCCATTATATGCGGGCAATCGTTTTTATGAAGCAAAGTTTTTTTTCCTTGACTGATCAGGCATAACTTTATTAAAGAAATGAACGATCCTCAGAAAAATTAAGAAATACAAATAATTTATATAAATTTTAACTTTTAAAGAAGGGGGAAGGAAAGGCTGTTATGAACCCAATTATAGTAGCTCCTGCTCACTACTCATTTTTCGGAATACCACTTGTGCTGCTTTCAATAGCTATACCACTTGTGGGAGTCGGACTTTGGGTATACATCATGGCAAAAAGGGTTGCGCCTCTTGTTAGAGCCCGCAACGATGAAAGAATGGATAATATTCCACAAAGAGTCTTCATGGTTCTTAAAATCTGGCTTCTTCAGTGGAGACAACCCCGTTATATGATGGCAGGGGTTTTACATATTGTCATTTTCTTTGGTTTCTTAGCATTGGCGCTAAGGTCTTCGCTTTTGGTAATTATTGGTGTGGTTCCTGACTTTGCTCTTCCAGGGCTTGCTGATAATCAGATTGGCGGAATTATCTACAACACAATCAAGGACTATGCTGCAACATTTGTGTTCTTTGCTTGTGTTATGGCAGCAGTTAGAAGAGGAATCTTCAGGCCCGAGCGTTATGAAGTGCCAGAGAGATTTGGTAAAAATCATAATGCAGAAGCTGTTTTTGTTCTTATGATTATTTGTACACTGATGATTTCTGAGAGTATGTTTGATGCCTCACTATTAGTTGCAGCCACTCACGCAACTGGCGAAGCTCACTTTGTTGCACCAGCAACTCTTGCATGGTTTTTTAAAAATATTTTTATGGACACCCCTGTTGAAAAGCTTCAGGCAATTCATTTGTCAGCATACTATGTCCATGACTTCACATTCTTTTTCTTTCTTTGCTTTCTTCCTCTTGGAAAGCATTTCCATGTTATTACATCTATTTTTAATGTTTTTTTCATGCGTCTTAGAAAGGGTAATATCAAGCCCCCTGTATACGGACTTACAGATGAAGAAACTGAAAATCTTGACTCAATAGGTGTTAAAAAGCTTGAAGACTTTACATGGAAGCATATTCTTGATTTTTATACATGCGCAGACTGTGGAAGATGTTCGGATAATTGCCCTGCAGCAACAGTAGGACGTGCACTTTCCCCAAGATTTATAACAATCAGGGGTCGTGATGCAATATTCAAGCATTATCCTTTATCCGGGGATATAACAAAATCAGGTGATGTTGTAGGCGATATTTTTGATGCAGACGAAATCTGGTCATGTACAACCTGTGGTGCATGTGAAGAAGAATGCCCCATTGGAATAGAATATATCGATAAAATTGTTGATATGAGAAGAGGGTTGGTTGATAATGGTGACGTTCCCCAGACTCTTCAAAAACCGCTTCAGCAGCTTACTAGCAGAGGTAATGCCTGGGGTAAATCACCTAAGAAGCGTGGCGGCTGGATGAAGGATTATGCCGAAGAAGAAGCCATTAAGGTTCTTGACGGAGAAACAACAGCAGACACACTTTTCTTTGTTGACTCTATTTCTTCCTATGATGACAGAATGATTGAAATAACAAAGGCCACTGTTAATATACTTAGGAAGGCTGGCATAGATTTCGGTGTTCTTGGAGCAAAAGAAAAGGATTCAGGTAACGAAGTTTTAAGATTTGGAGAAGAACTCCTGTATAAAGAGCTAAGAGATCATAACATAGAGATGATCAAGGAGTCTGGAGCAAAGAGAATTGTTACTTCTGACCCACATGCTTATAATGCTTTGAAAAATGATTATCCAGATCTTGGCATTCCAATTGAGCATATTGTGGAAGTTGTTGCAAGAAGCATTAAAACAGGTGCTCTCAGGCTTAATCCGGTTGAGGACGCTTCAAATATTTACACCTATCATGATCCATGCTATCTTGGTCGTCATAATGATATTTACGAGGCACCAAGAGAAGCTCTTATGGCAATACCCAACCTGAAGCTTTCGGAAATGCTTAGGAGCCGTGACAGGTCTTTTTGCTGTTCAGGTGGAGGGCTGATGCTTTTCTATGAGCCAGAAGAAGAAGAAAGAATGGGTGTTCTTAGAGTAAGAATGGCTGCAAAAGCTGGTGCAAATGTTATGGTTACAGCATGTCCTTTCTGTATGGTAAATATGGAAGACGGAATTAAGGTTGCCAACATGGAAGATAAAATGGTAGCTATAGATTTTGTTGAACTTATAGACAGACATCTTGCTTAAATAAAACTCTGCCGGGATTTTCCCGGCAGTTTGACAATGTCACTTGCCTTAAATTTTTAAGGTTATGGCTATACTCCAAAATTAATATTCTTTTTTGGGAGGATTTGATGGAAATTTTAGTTTGTGTAAAAAATGTCCCTGATGTAGGGGAAGAAGAAATCGAACTAGACGGCAACGATCTTGATTACGACGAACTTACATATGTTGTAAACGAGTGGGATAACTATGCCGTTGAAGAAGCTATTCAGATAGCTGACAAAGTTGGCGGAAACGTTACTGTTATTACAGTTGGTGACGAAGATGCTGACGAAGTGCTTCGCCGTGAAATGGCAATGGGTGCTGGAAGTGCAATTCATCTTGAAGATGAAGCTTTTGAGAAGTCAGATGCAAGAGGTGTTGCTTCAATTCTTAAGGCTGCTGTTGAAAAGGGCAAGTATGACCTTATTCTTACAGGTGCCCAGGCTGACGCAGGTTATGGTGCTGTAGGCGGTATGCTTGCTGCAATGCTTGACTACCCATATGCTTCTCTTGTTAACAAGATTGAAGTTGGAGAAGGAAAGCTTACTGTAGGCCGTGAAATTGAAGGCGGAAACACAGAACTGAACGAAATAGAACTACCATGCGTTCTTTCAATTCAGACAGGTATCAATGAGCCTAGATATGTCGGTATTAGAGGTATCAAGCAGGTTTCCGGTGTTGAAATTCCAACGTTTGACGCAGCAGCTCTTGGTATTGACGAGTCTGCCGTAGGTGAGGAAGGCGCAATAGTTAAGCGTCAGGATTATTTTGTTCCTGAATCTGGTGAAGGCGCTGAGATGCTTGAGGGTAGCGATGATGAAATCATTGATAAACTCATTGAAATCCTAAGAGCAAATGGAGGGCTATAATAATGGCACAATTTTTCGCATATGTACAGCACGCTGATGGCGTAATTGAAGATACAGCAGGTGAACTTGTTGCTGCTGCAAAAGCAATGGGAGCTGATTCTGTAACTGCTATAGTAACAGGCTCAGGCATTGATGCTGCAGCCTCTGCTGCTGGTGAATTTTTTAATGAAGTTTATAAAGTTGACAATGATGCTCTTGCATATCCAAATGCTGAAGTTGTAAGAAAAGCTGTTGCAGCTATTGTTCCTGCAGATGCAGTTATTCTTATGTCCCATACTACTTTTGCAATGGATTTGGCTCCAGGACTTTCCATAGTAACAGATTCAGCATTTCTTGCTGACGTTACAGGAATTGACGGGGTTGACGGTTCTACTCTTAAAGTTGTTAGAACTGAGCTTGGCGGAAGTATCAGTGCTCATGTAAACGCTGATATTGCAAATGGTGCAGTTATCACTCTTCGTCCTGGTTCAGTAGAGGCTGCGGCTGGAGGAGTTGGTGGTGCAGTTGTTGATAAATCAGCTGATGCAGGAGATTTGTCTGCTAAGCGTAAGTTTCTTGAGGTTGTTGCTCTTGAAGCTGGCGAAGTTGATATTACCACAGCTGAAGTTCTTGTTTCAGTTGGTCGTGGTATTGAAGATGAAGACAATATCGAACTTGCCATGGAACTTAAAGAGGCAATCGGTTCAAAGGCTGAAGTAGCATGTTCACGCCCTATAGTTGACGCAAAATGGCTTGAGCATTCACGTCAGGTTGGTACCTCTGGTTTAAGTGTGAAGCCAAATGTTTATCTTGCTCTTGGAATCAGTGGCTCCTTCCAGCACTTGGGCGGTATTAAGGGCGGTGTTCTAATAGCTGTTAACAAAAACCCGAATGCTCCAATTTTTCAGGTAGCAGATTATGGTATTGAAGCAGATATTCTTGATTTTATCCCAGCTCTTACAGAAAAAATTAAAGATCTTTAATTCTTAATACTTAAGATTTTGGCCGGTCATGATTCATGGCCGGCTTTTTTTTTGGATTGCCGGCAAGATTAAGTAGTTAGTCAGATTGTCAGTTCCATAAAAATTGACTTTAGATTAAAATTAATTGACTTATTTCTTTTCCTTTATAAAAATATACAGAGTTAAACAACTTATAATCGGTGAATTATGGGACATTCCTTCAGTGTTTTTTCAATAGTTTCATCTGCAGGATTGGTGGTGAAACTCGTACTTCTGATTCTTTTGTTTTTTTCAATAACTTCCTGGGCAATAATTTTTCTTAAATTTTTTTCCATGAGAAAAGCAGAAAAAGAAACCGAAACTTTTGGTCAGACTTTCTGGAAATCTAAAAACATTTCTGAGGCTTATTCAAATACAAAAAATTTAAGTAATACTCCTGTGGCAAGAGTTTTTCGAATAGGATATTCTGAGCTTAGGCGCTTTGATAATATTACAGGGGTTCATCCAGGCGGCAAGATTTCAAGAGACAGCTCCAGGGCAGCAGTGACTATTCGAAGAAAGCTTAAAAATGGAGTTTCAGAGGAAATGAAAAGGCTTGTTAAAACGGTTCCTTTTCTTGCCACTGTAGGAAACACAGCTCCTTTTATTGGGCTTTTTGGAACTGTGTGGGGAATTATGGACTCATTTCACGGGATAGGGATGTCTAAAAGTGTAAGCCTTGCTGTTGTAGCTCCTGGAATTTCTGAAGCTCTTGTTGCAACAGCTTTTGGGCTTGGAGTTGCCATACCTTCTGTTATAGCTTTTAATTATTTTTCAAATAAGCTTGATTCATTAAACACCTCTTTAGAGTCTTTTTCAGCAGATTTTTTAAATTTAATCGAATATGAAGTTTTTAGATCTGGAAATAATTAAATGGGCTTTTTATCAAACAAAAACAAATATATATCAGAAATAAATGTAACTCCCTTTGTTGATGTTATGCTTGTTCTACTTATTATTTTTATGGTTACAGCCCCAATGATGATTCAGGGAGAAAATGTGGAACTTCCCGAGTCAGGCTCAGGGAGTATTGCAGGTGAGTCTGTTAAATGGGTTATAACCATAACAAAAGAAGGTGATTATTTTTTTAACGACGAAAAAATTGGAGTTGATTATCTTTCCGATTTTTTAAAGAACAAGCTTAAGTCTGAGAAAACTCCTCCTGAGGTATTCATAAAAGGTGATAAAAGCACATTGTATGGGAATGTAGTGGCTGCAATGTCTGAAATCAAATCTGCAGGAATAGAAAATGTTGGAATGATAACAGTTCCGGTTTCAAAGGATTAGGTTTTGGCTGTGGATAGAGAAAATAACAGGCCAAATGAGCCTGGATTATTTGTTTTTGTAATTTTTTCTATTGTTTTTCATTGTCTTATTTTTTCCATGGGATTGATTAATTTAAAATTTGGAAAATCTGACTTTGATTATCAAAAAAATTCTTTGAATGTCAGTGTTGTTTATTCATCTGAAGCAGAATTTGATAAAAAGGAAGTGGCACCAGTAAAAGCGTCAGGAAAGAATTTAGACATCGAGCCGGCAAAAGTTGATAAAATCCCAGAGATAGAAGATATTGAGCCGGCAAAAGTTGATAAAATCCCAGAGATAGAAGATATTGAGCCGGTAAAAGCTGATAAAATTCCAGAGATAGAAGATAAAAAGCCGGTTTTTTCAGGAGCTAAAAAGAAGCTGCCCAAAAAAGAAGTAAAGGAAGTTATAGCTTCTCAAAAGAAAAACCTTGAGAAAAACAAGGATTTGGCAAAAAATAAATTAACAAAAGAGATTGCTCAACTCAAAAAAGAAATAGAAAAAAGTGATACAGATTCTACTGATAAAGTTTTAGAGGATATAAAATCATTTAAAAAAGCGATAAGTTCCCAGAACCAGGGAAAAGATCAAAAATCAGACTCTATGTTTTCTGATCTTGAAAAAGGGGCAGAAAAATCGGAAAAAATAGATATATACAGATATAGAATTGCATATGAGGTTGAAAGACAATGGGCTTTACCCAATGATTTTTTTAATGCAGATGGTGTGCTGGAGACCTCTATTGTTTTCACAGTGCTTCCTGATGGTAAAATTCAAAATATCTGGTTTGACAGGAAATCAGGGAATGAATATTTGGACAATTCTGTTTATAGAGCTGTTAAAAAAGCAGAACCTCTTCCTCCTCACCCAGAAGGGCTGGAAGAAAAATCAGTTATGGTAGGCCTTAGGTTTACCCCTGAAGGTTTGAGGTGATTTTTATGAATATTAGGCGTTTGATTTGTTTTGTTTTTTTGTTGGTATCTTTACCTTTATCCGGCTTTTCAGACGAATACAGGAGTTTGAAATTTATTGATATAAACAATCCTTTTACCAATAAAATTCCCATAGCTGTACCTGAATTTGTTGCTTTGGAAGAAAATGAAAAAATCAATGAAATTTTAGATAAGGGAAGTAATTATCTTGGTTATTTATTGAATTTTACTTCCTATTTCAGGGTTTCAGACTCAAGTGTTAAAATCAAAGAAATTGTAGGGACAAAAATTGATTTTTCGGGCTGGAAAAATAAGGGCTATGAACTTTTGGTAAGTTCAGGGGTTTTTTATGATAAAAATACTGGATTCCTTGAAATGGAAATCAGGCTTTTTGATGTCTTCAAACAAGAGCTTCTAGTAGGTAAACGTTATACTGGCAAGGCAGATGACTACAAAAAAATGCTTAAAAGGTTTGCTTCAGAGGTGATGGAAAAGCTGTTTAAAAACACAGGTTTGTTTGAAAGCCAGATTGCCTTTGTATCTAATAAAACAGGGAATAAAGAATTGTATATCTGTGATTTTGACGGTACAAATATAAAAGAAATTACCAATAATAAAAGTATAAACATATCTCCTTCCTGGTCCTATGATAATAGTTATCTGGCTTATACAAGTTACAAGCGCGATATTCCTGAGATTTTTATTAAATCTCTTAAAGGGAAAAAAAATTATATAGTCTCCAAAGGAAGACTTAGTATTACACCTAGCTGGATTCCCGGGAAGTTTAGTCTTGCAGCAGTTTTTAGCATTGACGGAGATCCTGATATCTATATAATATCTCCAAGTGGGGAAATTTTAAGTACGGCAGTTAAAGGCTACGGTATTGACGTATCTCCAGCATTTTCACCAGACGGAAATAAAATGGCCTTTGTTTCGGGAAGGGGTGGTAGTCCTCAGATATACATTAAAAGTTTTTTGGACAATAGTGTAAAACGGCTTACTTTTGAGGGCAATTACAATACTTCACCTTCCTGGTCTCCAACTGGAGAATATTTGGCTTTTGTAGGAATGACCAAAGAAGATGGGATAAATATTTATACAATAAGGCCTGATGGTTCAGGGCTTAAAATGATTACATCTCACTCTGGAGATAATGAAGATCCTTCTTGGTCACCGGACGGCTCTTTGATAGTTTTTTCAAGTAGTCGCAACAAAGGAAAGAAATTGTTTGTAATGACCCGATCTGGTGAAGATCAAAGACAACTTATTAGTAATATGGCCGGAAATCAAAGTGAGCCGGCCTGGTCACATTGACAAAATAATTAAGGGAGATTTGGTAATGAATAAATATTTTTCAAGATTAACTGTTTTTATATTGATTTGTTTTTTTGGGTTAGGTTTGGGATGTGCATCAAAACAAGTTGATATTGATGAAGGAATGAGTCAGGAACAGCAGATTTCAGAGGAAGACAAGCAAAAAGCTGAAGAAGAGAAAAAAGCTAAAGAAGAAAGATTAAAAGCTGAAGAACTTAAGCGTCAGCAAAAGCTTGAGCAGCAGAAAAAAGAAGAAAAACAGAAAAAAGAGGCTTTGAGGAAATTTAGCGATGTAAACGTTTATTTTGGTTTTGACAGCTCAGAAATTACTAGCAAAGCAAGAGCTATACTTGAAGAAAAAGCAGCATGGCTTTTAGAAAATAAAGATGTCAAAATAATTTTGGAAGGGCATTGTGATGAAAGAGGAACTACTCAGTATAACCTTGCTCTTGGAGAAAGAAGGGCTGAAAGTGTTAAGACTTATTTAGTTGCTCTTGGAGTAGATGGCTCAAGAATTTCAACTATTTCATATGGAGAAGAAAGACCAGCTGTTCAAGGTTCAGGTGAAGATGTATGGTCAAAAAACAGAAGAGCTGAGTTTGTAATTGAGTCTGGAATCTAAATTACTTTTCAGTTAAAATTTTGCTTTGATTTAAAAAAGGGATAAAAAAACAATTGATTCCCTGGCTCTAGAATGTTTTGCCGCAGTTTAAACATAACTGCGGCTTTACTAACTGGAGACTATCTTCTCGTGTTAACAACTACAATAGCCGGAATCTTAGACATGGGGCATTAAAATGAAAAAAATAGTCTTTGTTATTTTATTTACTGTCTTTTTCAGCGGCTGTGTAACAGATCAGCAGTTTGAAGGTTTGTCCAAAAAAGTAAATCTCATTGAAGAAGAGCAACAAAGTTTTGGTTCAAATCTCAGTTCTGTAACTGATTTTTTAGATGACTTTGAAAAGAAAAACCAAGACCTTGAAAAAAACTTAAGAAGCGGGTATGCAAATTTAATCGCAGAAAAAACCGAGTTGAAAAATAAAGTTTCTGAACTTAATGGAGAAATTGAAAAGATTTTTTACAGGTTAGATTTGTTTTTATCCAAGCTGGAAACCATTGAAAAAAGATTTTTTGCCCTTGAGCAAAGGGTTTCCTCGGTGGAAAACTACCTGGATTTTGATAAAAACAATAACAAGGAAGTTTGGAAGAGCAGCAATGAAAATCTGGCAGATGACGATAAACAAGTTGATTCAGACTTGTTTGTGCTTGAAAAAGCAAGTGAAGAAGAAATTTATGAACAAGGGAAAAAAGAGTTTGATTTACAAAATTACAATAAGGCCAAAATTCTTTTCATCTATCATGAGAAAAACTTCCCAAAATCATCAATGGCAGACAATTCATTGTTTTGGCTTGGAGAAATTTACTATAAAAAAGCTGATTATAAAAGAGCAATTATTGAATATCAAAATGTCATAGAAAAATATCCTTCAGGGAATAAGGTTCCTTCAGCATATTTAAAACAGGGCCTTGCTTTTTATAAAATTGACAGCAAAGATAATGCTAAAATAGTTTTTGAAAAACTTATCTTAAAATTTCCCCTTAGCAATGAAGCTCATATAGCAAAGAAAAAACTTAAAAGTTTTTAATATATAATGACAGATTACCGCAAAATTATCGGTATTGATCCCGGCCTTGCATCTACTGGAATTGGAATTGTTAAAGGAAACAAAGACAAAATTGTTTCTTATGGATTCGGGTGCATTGAAACTTCAAGTAAATTGTCCCAACAGCTCAGACTTTATAAAATTTATAAAGAAATTTCTGACATTTTAGAAAAAGAAAAACCATCAATTATAATAATTGAAGATGTGTTTTCCCTTCCCCGGTTTCCTAAATCCGGAATAATTCTTGGCAAGGTCTGTGGAGTTGTTAGTCTTGCATCCTCAATCCATGGTCTTGGTGTTTTGGAAATTCAGGTAAGACTGGCCAAACAAATATTAACAGGAAGTGGCAGCTGTTCAAAGGAGCAGCTTGAAAAGGCAGTAAGACAAAGACTTGAGCATTTTGAAAAAATAAAGCCCTATCATGCATCAGATGCACTTGCGCTTGCAATTATAGGGCTTACGAGAGGAAATTGAATAGTGATTGCATATATTGAAGGAGAGGTTTTCAGAAATTCGGATGAAGGGCTTATTCTTTTAGTTAATAATATTGGTTATGAAATTCTTCTTCCCGAAATAACAGCAAAATCGTTTAAAAAATATAAAAAAAAAGACTTTGTTTCCCTTTTTATTTATTATCATCAGACAGAAAGGCAGCCTGTTCCGGTTTTGATTGGATTTGAAAATGAAAAGGATAAAAGTTTTTTTAAAAAATTTATCACTGTTGAAGATATAGGGGTTGTTAAGGCAGTAAAGGCTTTAACCATACCAGTTGAAGAAATTATAGCCGCCATAGAAACAGAAGATCATAAAATTTTAATTTCTCTTAAAGGAATTGGAAAAAGAACTGCTGCAAAAATAATTGCAACCTTGAAAGGCAAGTTTGAAGAAGCAGAAATTCAGGAATTAAAGATAAAAGGCAAACAAAAAATTTCATCAGGGCCAAATGATTTGATTGAGGCTGTAAGATCCGTTATGGTCGGGCAGTTAGGACATCACCCTAGAGATGCTGAAAAACTTATAAAAGATGCTATGAAAAGAAACCCAAAAGCAGTTGAGTTTGAGGAATTGATTGAGGAAATCTATAAAAAAGACGGCAGGGGAAATAAAAAATGACAAGTGAAGGACTCAAATTTTTTGAAAAAACTGCAGACGCCGATGAGCTTTTGTCACCAGAAGAAAATAGATACGATTTTCTTCCGGATGCAGGAGATTTGAGGCCAAAATCTCTAAAAGAATATATAGGTCAGGAAAACACTGTAAAAACACTTGAAATTGCCATAATGGCAAGTAGAAAAAGAAATGAGCCTATTGAACATATCCTTCTTCATGGTCCTCCTGGACTTGGGAAAACCACTCTTGCCTCAATAATTGCCAATGAACTCAATGTTAATTTTTTAATGACATCTGGGCCTTCGCTTGAAAAAGGGGGGGATCTGGTAGGTATTTTAACTAATCTTAATGATGGGGATATCTTGTTTATAGATGAGATTCACAGGCTTCCAAAAATTATTGAAGAACTTCTTTATTCTGCCATGGAAGATTTTGCCATAGATTTTGTTTTAGATAAAGGCATTCATGCAAGAACCCACAGGTTCAGACTCAATAGATTCACTCTCATAGGTGCAACAACAAGGCCAGGTCTTTTATCAGCCCCTTTAAGGGATAGATTTGGGATATTCAAGGCACTTGATTTTTACAATACTGACGATCTTCTTGTAATTATAAAAAGATCTGCAAAAATACTTGGAGAGGAAATTTATAATGATTCAGGAAAAATTCTTGCGATGCGTTCCAGGGGAACTCCAAGAATTGCCAATCGTCTTTTAAGAAGGGTAAGGGATTATGCTTCTGTCAAGGGAGACGGGGTTTTGTCTGCTCAGGTGGTTGAAAAAGCATTGAATTTAGAAGGCATAGACTCAATGGGACTTACAGGGCTGGACAGAAAGTACTTAAGGACTTTGATTGATTTTTACAATGGAGGTCCGGCAGGCATTGAAGCCATAGCAGCGGCTCTTCAGGAAGAAACAGATACTCTTGTTGATGTGGTTGAGCCTTACCTTTTAAAGGAAGGGTTTGTTTTAAGAACATCCAGCGGAAGGAAGGCTTCTTCCCTTTCCTATTATCATTTGGGCATTGAAAAGGATGATGATTAATCCATTAGTTCTTGTAACAGATTTCGGCACCAAAGATCCCTATAGTGCAGTTGTTAAAGGGGTTCTTTTATCAATAAATAAAAAATTCAATATAATTGACGCTACCCATGAAATTTCATCAGGCAATATTGCTGAAGCATCCAGATTTTTAAATTCTATAATAAGCTGGTATCCTGAAGGCAGTGTTTTTATCTGTGTAGTTGACCCTGGAGTTGGTTCTGAAAGAAAAATCCTTGTTTTAAAATCTTTAAACAGGATAATCACAGCTCCTGATAATGGAGTTGTTTCTGATTTGGTTAAAAAACATGGAATTCAAGAATTATATTTCGCCTCCAAAAAACATTTTATTTCCAAGGCTACTTTTGATGGAAGGGATATTTTTGCTCCTCTTGGTGCTGCTCTTGCTGAAAAAGGAACGAATCTTTCTTTTCTTGAAAAAGCAGTTCCAGAAAATATTGTTTTAAAAGATTTTTATCCGGCTCCAAAATCAGGGGAGGATTTAATCTCAGGTGAAATTGTAAATATAGACAAATACGGTAATCTTATAACAAATATTTCAAAAAACTGTGCTTTAAGGGCTTTTAGATCTTTTGAAGATACTAGGGTGTATTTGGGGGAGCAAAAACTTGGAAGTATTGTTTACACTTATTCTTCATCGGCTGAAGGTAAATTGATTACCTTGTGGAACAGCAGTGATTTTTTGGAAATTGCCTGTGTAAATAAAAGTGCTGAGAAAAAACTGGGAAATAAAGTAAAGGATAAAGTTTTTCTTAAATCAGTTTTTTATAAAAAATAGCTGGTTAAAAACCAGAAGTATTGGTTTGTTTTGATTTAAAATCCTTGAATAAATTTATTTTAATGGACATAAAACAATGTTTTTGCTTAAAAGGAGGGTGGTTTTTGAGCCAATTGAATCTTTTTGATAAAAAAACCTGTTTTTTTAAAGGAAACGATTGATTTTGTTGAAACTGAAATCTGTATTGAAAAAAGATTCAAGCTTTGAAGTTTAGTTGTAAGTGGAGAAAATACAGGTTTTATTCTGTTGATAAAGAATTGCTGATTGCAAACTTTTGCGGGTTTGTTTTTTTATTGAAATCAGTCTGCGGATGGGGCCAAATTAAAATTAAAAAATTGTCATAAAGGTTTTCTAAGGATGTTTTTTATAAATAAAAGTTTTTTTATCCGTGTTTTTTTGTTTGTTTTTTTAATGCCTTTTAATTCTTATTCTGGCCAAAATCGGCTTTTTCCTCTTGATGTTGTTTACTCAGATGTGGAAGAATTAAAAATTATTTTGGTAGACAAGGAAAGTCAAAAACTTTTTTTGATAGAAAATAAAAAGGGGGTTTTTGAATCAAAAATGGAGCTTAAATGTTCCACTGGAAAAAACAAAGGAGATAAGCTGCTGGAAGGAGACTCAAAAACTCCCGAAGGTGTGTATACAATAACAGGACATTTTACAAAAAGACACCTTTCTCCGGTTTATGGAACCAGGGCTTTGACCCTTGATTATCCCAATTATCTTGATAAGGCCAAGGGAAAAAATGGCTATAATATCTGGATCCACGGAACAGATAAGGAGCCTCTTGAAGAAAGAACTACCAATGGTTGTGTTGCCCTTGCAAATGGCGATATTGATATTCTTTCTGATTACGTAGAAGTTGATAAAACCCCTGTAGTCATAGCAGAAAAAACAGAGTTTATGGGTGAGGAATCGGATTATTTGAAGAGGAAAGAAAATTTTAAAGTTTTTTTTGATTCCTGGATTGAGTCAGCTGGAGAGGGCAGTTATCATGATTACCTGAGATTTTATTCAAAAGATTATCTACCTGATCTTTCATGGTGGGAAGACTGGCAAAAGTTAAAAAAGGCTTTTAAATCAATTTCGATTAAGAAAAAAAATCTGAATATATTTAGAGAAAATGATGGTCTCTATACTTTTTGGTTTGATTTTTTTATTGAAGCTGAGGAAGTCAAAAGTAATATTTTAAAGCGAAAATTATTTGTAAAATCAGAAAAAGAAGGGCTTAAAATAATAGGGGATGTTTATTTTGAAGACTCTGAAGATATTGTAACAGCCGGTAGAAAAATCAAGGATAAAGTTTTATATGAAAAAGATATAGAAGAGCTTGTTGGTGTTTGGGCAAGAGCCTGGTCAGATAAAGATATAATAGCCTACGGGAATTGTTATTCTTCAGATTTTTATTCTGAAGGAATGAATAAGAAAAAATGGCTTAAATATAAGGACAGGCTAAATAAAAAATATGATTATATAAAAGTTGAGGCAAGCAATATCCAAATTGAAAAAAAAGGCAGAACTGTTAAAGCGGTTTTTTTCCAAACTTACGAGTCTAGCGGATTCAGCACAAAGGGAATTAAAATATTGATGTTGAAAAAAGAAGAGGGGCAATGGAAAATTTTCAAAGAGATCTGGAAAGGAAACGGGTGAAAAAAGAGCCTGGTGAAAATATAAAGAAGAAATGGTCTCTGCTTTTTATAAGTAGCAGGGGAAAAACCTTTAATCTTAGATATATCAGGGCTCTTAGCTTTGTTGTTTTGTTTTGCTTTGTTTTTTTTCTTGGTATTGCCATTATTTCTTTAACCTCTTTTATCTTTCTTAAAAAGGACAATACCTATCTTAAGGAAAGTCTTGAAAAGGCAGATTTGCAAATTATAGAATTGAAAAATGAAAATGAGCAACTAAAAATCAAGCTTGCTTTTTTAAAACCTCCAGCTTCCCTTGTAGAACTCAAGGAATCTGTTGAGAAAAACAAAGTTGTAAAAAAAGAGGAGGTCAAGGTTGAAAAAATAAAAGATTTTTCAAAAATTCCTCTTGAAGCTAGGAATTTCAGAGTGAAAAATTTAAACTCTCAGGTGGAGACAAGCTTTGACATAGTAAATGTTTCTAAATCAGACTTAACTCTTTCCGGCTATATTTTTGTATTGCTTAACAATGAAAGACTTTCGGAAAATCATTGGATGGTTTCACCTTATTCAAAGATTTCCGGAGCAAAACCTCTCAATCCGAAAAGCGGACAGTATTTTTCCATTCAGCGGTTTAAGCCAGTAACAATTAAATTTCCTGGAATTTCAAGTACCGGTGTTCTGGATTGTGCTGATATTTTTGTCTATGGAGAAGACGGTGAGCTTCTATTGAAAAAAGGTTTTAGTCTAAATGAAAGCTAAGTTTATTTTATATGTTTTTTTAATTGCTTTTGTCTCAACTTCTGGACTTGCTTTGGAAAATTGGCCCATGAAAAGCAATAGAAAAGAACATATAGTTTATTTTGAAAACACTGATTATGAGCTTCATGTATATAAAATATATGGTGAGAAAAAAAGCAATACTCTTATGATCATAGGAGGGATCCAAGGCGATGAACCAGGAGGTTATTTAACTGCTGATTCCTATGCTGATATTTCTCTTGAAAAAGGTTCACTTATCCTTGTTCCAAGGGCTAATTTACCTTCAATTCTTGTTCAAAAAAGAAGTGTAAATGTGGATATGAACAGAAAGTTTGCGGATGAAGATGCAAGAGTTTATGAAGGTAAAATTGTAAAAATTTTAAAAGAACTGATATCTCAAAGCGATTGTCTTTTAAATCTTCATGAGGGTTCAGGCTTTTTTTATCCTCAATGGATTGATGAAATGAAAAATCCCATGAGATATGGACAATCAATTATTGTTGATTTTGAAAGCATTAATCTTGAAAACGGAAAAAAAGTAAGCCTACTTCAAACTGCAGAAAATGTTATAAAAAAAATAAACGAAAAAATTGAAGATCCAAAGCTTTACTTCAGGTTTAACAATCATAGAACTTCTGAAAATGACTCAAGGCATAAAGAGCAAAGAAAGTCTGCAACTTATTTTGCAGTTACAAAGTGCCAGATTCCCGGGTTTGGGATAGAGGTGAGTAAATCTTTGCCTCTGATTCAGAAAATAAAGCACCATCAGTATGCGATAAATGCTTTTTTTGAAGAGTTTGAAATCATTCCCAGGATGCCCAGGCTCAGTTTTGAAAAGTCCGAGCTTAAATATCTGGTTATTTCAATAAATAATCAGACCCCTATTGTTCTTGGGAATGAGGAAACTCTTTATCTTGAAAAGGGCTCAGTAATAAAAATAGCCCATGTTGAGGCAAATTATTCAAGGGGACTTACTGTTGATGTGATGGACTGCGGGGGCAAAAATGACATAAGAAAAGAAATTGTTATTGAAAAAGACACAAGAATTTCAGCAAAAAAAGACTATGAATCCTGTGGCTCAGTTTACCTCAAAGTTGTTGATAAACAGAATGGTAGTTTTTTTTCAGTTTCAGAAAAAAAGATTAAAGAAAAATATTTTTATTTTAAAATAAGAATTAACGGTCACAGGATTGTTTCTGTGGCAAATAAGGGAGCTTTAAAGGTAAATAAAGGGGACTTTCTAGAAGTTATTGATGTTGATTCAGGAATGTATGATCCAGGAAGTCTTGAAGTTAATATCAAGGGATATGTAAATGATGCTTTTAATAATACAGGAGAAGACAGAGGTTATATTGTTGATACTTCAAAGGATTTTTGGAGCAAGTACTCCATTGATGGAAAAGGCTTTAAGTATCCGATAAAAGCATCTAAAGGAAATCTTGTTGTTGGTGAAATGATAATTGAAATTGAAGAGGAGTCGGAAAAAATTCTTCTGATTGAATCAGAAGGAGGGAGGCTTATTGGAGTTAAAAACAATGAGGAAATTTATATTAAAGACATTGATAAATGTTTTCTAAATTCTGTTGCCGGAGTTAGTCGCTCAGATTTTGAAAGCGGGTTTTACTATCTTGAAGCCCAGGGCCGTAAAATTTTAGATTTAAATTCAAAAACAGCCGTTGGAAAATTGTTTGATCCGGGAAGCAAGGCCCTTCTAATAACCCTTTTTGCAGAATTTAAGAACAAAAAAGAAAAAATATCTCATTTTAAAATAAGAATAAAGGAGAATTAGGTGGCTGCTAAAACAAAAAACCTTTCAATTATAGATAATGATCTAAGGGTTGAAGGGGATCTTTCTTCGGAAGGAAAGCTTGTGATAAAAGGTGTAGTTAAAGGAACCATTGCAGGCGAATCTATTATTATAGCAGAGGAAGGACAGGTTTACTCTGATATGGAAGTAAATGATGTGACAATTGGAGGCGTTTATGAGGGAAATGTTAAGGCTAAGGGGAAAGTGGTGGTTCTTTCTTCAGGTAAATGTACAGGTACAGTAACTTGCAATGACCTTATCGTTGAAAGCGGGGGCATAATTAATGCTGAAATAACTTGTACAAGAGATGACGGATTTGTTCAGGGAAGACAAAATTCAGCAAAGGAAAGCTCTGCTAAAATCAAATGGCTTAAAAAAAAACCTAATGAGCCATCTAAAAAAGAAGAAAAAGAAGAAAAAGTTTTATAAACAAAAGCTCAAAATTTTATCAGAAAAATCTTTTGGTTCAACTTCCTTGAAGTTTTTGAAAGTTATATCATTAAATAAGAGGTCATTTTCTTTTTTTATTTTTTCAAAAATAGATATATAATCAGGCAGTATTTTTTTATTCCAATCAAATCCAAGGGCTTGGACAGCCGTTTTTATTTCATTTTCGGTTCCTTCAAGCTCAATAAAATCACCAAAAGGAAGCCGGTCAACACAGATTTCAAGCTCTCCTTTTGAAAAAATTTGTCTTTGTTTTTCATATATTTGTGTTTTTATGAATCCGGAGTTAGATAAAATATATTTCATTTCATCAAATGAATTTACAAAAACTTCAGATTCCTCAAGTTTTTTGAATTCTGGGGAAGTTTCTAGGGAAGGCTGCTTAAAAGTCAGGATTGTTTTTCCAAGATATGTTCTAAGCCTTAGGATTTTATTACTTTTTTTTAAAAAATGATTTTTTGTATCAAATAAGGTATTCTTTTCCAGACTGCTTTCGTTATGTTTATCAGAGTATTCTTTGATTTTTTTTATAATTTTTTCATAGTTTTTAATATAAAATTTGACTTCAATTTCAATTAATGGCATAAAGATTTCCTTGTAAATATTGATATTTTTTTCGGTGACTATAATCTTTTATGGGCAAGTGTCAATTATTCTATTTTTATTTTTTAATCAGTTGACATTTGGAAGTTGTGAATGTATATCTTAGAAGTTATTTTTTTGTTACGAGGAGTGTTAAATTGAAAAAACAGACATATAGTGCTAAAAAAGAAGACATACAAAAAAAATGGTATGTTGTTGATGCTGAGGGTAAAGTTCTTGGCAGGCTGGCTTCGGAAGTTGCCAAAATAATAAGAGGTAAGCACAATCCTTTATTTACACCTCATGTTGATTGTGGAGATTTTGTAATAGTTGTAAATGCTGAAAAAGTTGTTCTTACAGGAAGAAAACTGACTCAGAAAAAATATTACAGACACAGTGGTTACACAGGCGGTTTAAGGGAAACTACAGCTGAAAAACTTCTTGAGAAAAAACCCGAACAGCTTGTAACTCTTGCTGTTAAAGGGATGCTTTCAAAAAGCAAGTTAGGAAGACAGCTTAATAAAAATTTAAAAGTTTATTCAGGTTCAGTTCATCCTCATAATGCACAGCAACCTGAAGTTCTCGAAATTTAAGCAGGATAGACAGGGGAATTAAAATGGCAAAGGATAGTAGATATTACGCTACAGGAAGAAGAAAGACTTCTGTTGCAAGAACTTGGATTGAGCCAGGTGCGGGTGAAATTTATGTGAATGATAAGCCCATTGATACATATTTTAGTATTCATCGTCACTCTTCAAGTGTGATTGAACCACTTAAAATTACAGATCAAATTTCAGCTTTTAATATAAAAATTAAAGTTAAAGGTGGTGGAATTACAGGGCAGGCGGAAGCTTCAAGACACGGAATTAGTCAGGCCCTTATTAAGTTTGATCCTGAATTGAGAGACGTACTTAAAAGAGCCGGCTTTGTAAGAAGAGATCCAAGAATGAAAGAAAGAAAAAAGTACGGACTAAAAGGTGCTCGTGCAAGCTTTCAGTTTTCAAAACGCTAGAATCTTTTTTTCGAAATGTTTTTTTGGCTATAGGGAGACAAATCTTTGTCTCCTTTTTTTTATTAATTTTTTTCTATCCAGCGACTTCCTCAAATGTTTAGTCTAAAATCATCCTCTTAAAAAATATGGGCAGTAACTGGTTTTAGCTATACAATAATCCTTTTGTTTTTTTCAAACAAACTAATCTTTAATCATAAACATGGCTATTTTATTTGACAAACTTGGCTTGGTGTCTAAAATTGTCTTGAAAGGAGATTTGTTATGGAATTTATTCAGACTATTATTGTTGTTTTTATAGTTATTGCAGCCTTTCTTTTTATTTTAAAAGCTGTTTTTTCAAAAAAAACTAACAACAATGCCTGCGGGGGATGCCATTCTTCATGTTCAAATTGCAGTCAACCTGGAATAAAGCTTGAGAAAAGAAGTGAGATCAAGGAAAAAGATTTAAAGCCTTAAGTTTTTTTATTGAAAAAAATCAAGTTATTAAGGCTTTGAAGCATACTCTTTTTTGCAATAAAAACTAAGATCAAACTTTTGAAAATAAGAAGTGCTAAAAATAGCTTCTTTTTCCTTTATCCTTATTATATATTTCTTTGTATGAAAAAAAATTTGTTTATTTTAATATTAATTTTATACCCAAAGCCTTCCCTGGCTGATTCTTTTGATTTTAGAAGTATTACTTGGGGAATGCCTCGGGTTGAAGTGCTTGCAGCTGAAAAACTTAAGCCTCTTAAAGCAACAGATGATTATATCTCCTATAAATTTAGTTTGTTCAACCAAGAAGTTTTTTTGCTTTATGAGTTTGTTTCTAATAATCTTTTAAGTGCAAAATATGTTTATGAAAACCTGAAAAAGGAAAATCTAGACAAAATCTTGGATATACTTGAACTTAAGTATGAAAAAAGAAAAGCTGGCTCTGATTTTTATCTTTATGAAAACAATTCTACAATCATAGAAGTTGAATATGGAAATGATTATTTGAAGGTTTTATATAAAAGCAAAAGAATTCAAGATTTTGATTTGGAAAAGGAAAAGCGGAGAAGTGAGAATGAAAAAAAACACTTACTTTCTATTTTTTAAGTTTTTTTTTGTATTCTTTATCAATTCAGTCCAGTCTGAATCCTGGAAACAAAGAGAAAATAGTTTTTTTAAACAAAACTCCAATTGGATTAAACTTGAAGAAAACAAGAAGTTTTTGTTTTATGCCCGGGATAAAAGTTTTTTTCTAAGAGATTTGGGCTGGCAGACAGAAAACAATTCATGGGTTTTAAAAGATAAAAAATGGATGGACACGGAAAAAGAAAAAAATGATAAATTTAATTAAAAAAATACAGTCATTTTTTAAAAAAAGTAAAAACTTTAAAGGAAAAAAAGATCTAAATGATAATAAGGTAAATATTAATTTTGAACCCGAATTTAAAGAAAAGGAAGAAAGGGTTTTTCCAGAAAAACCTGATTCTTCTATAGATTCTGAGTCTGTTGATAAAGAAAAAATAAAAATTGCCCCTCCATTAAAAAAAATTTCGCGGAAAAAAAACAAAGCCCTTCAAAAAAAAAGAGCTAAAGAAAAAATTCGGCAGATTTCCATGGAAGATGACCTTTACGAGCTTTTTACAGGAAAGAAAAATCCTGGAATTAAAGAATATAGTCCATCTGAAACAATCAGGTATTCAAAACCTGACAAAAACTGTTTGAAAACATCAATGCTCAAACCTCAAGAAATTGTGGATCTTCATGGGCTGAGTTTTTTAGAAGCAGATAAAAGAATTGAAAATAAGATAATATCTGCAAAATACAAAGGGGTCGGTTCGGTTCAATTTATAACTGGTAAAGGAAAGCATTCAAAAAATATGAAACCAGTGCTCAGAGATCTTGCAGAGAAAAAAGCAGTTGAGATGAAAAAAAATGGGGAAATCTGTTCTTTTGCTTGGGAAAAAAAGCAAAAGAAAAAAAGCGGTGCAATTACTTTTTATTTAGTTTGACATTTCAACCTCAGTTTCAAAGGGTGGTTTCTTGTTTATAAAGGATGAAAGGCTTATAGCAGCACTAGGCTTTATATTAATGGCTATAAGCTTTGTTTGAAAGATTGAGCAGGCTTTTGAAAGCATACACAGCCAATCATAATAGACTTCATCAATAATAAGAATTTTATTAAGATCATAGTAAAGCTTAGGTACAGGTGTTTTGAAAAGGCTGTTACTTATTGTTTCAATCATTGGCCCAGGGCAAAGAGGATCAAGATTATCATAGGGTTCCATAAGAAGTGAGCTTGAACCAAGTTTTGTCAAGTTAAATCCCAAGTTACTTTTCATTTGTTAACCTGTAGTTCCCCTGATAGTTTTTAAGTTGTACTTAAATCTTATTTACTTTAATTCCAAGTATGGAAAATGCTTGCTTAAGCCCTTCTGCCAAAGTTGAATTTGTCTGGATTTCATCAAGGTTTAAATTAAGGTTTGCAAGAGAGCTTGCAATTGCCGGTCGTATTCCTGTCATAATTGCTGTTGAGCCCATAAGAGCTGTGGCACGGATGACCTGGATTAGATGGTGCATCACCTGAGTGTCTATGCTGCTTACCCCTGTAAGATCAAGGATGATTACCTTGGCTCTTTTTTCTTCAATTCTTTTAAGAAGTTTTCCCATTAGATCCATTGCTCTTACTGAGTCAAGTGTTCCTATTACAGGCAAAGACAAAACCCCGTCCCAAATTTCTGTTATGGGAGTTGAAACCGCAAGAAATTCTTCTTTTTGTGCTTGTAAAGCACCTTCTCTTTCCTCTTGATAAAGCCTAAATGCGTCCATTACAATATTGTTGAAAAATTTTAAGAGGAATAAAAATTCACGGTCATTTTTTTCGTTTTCGTAATTTACAATTTCGCTCATGAATGTGTACTGGATATAATGCATCAGTTGAAGAAACGACTCTGTGCTTCCTCCCCTCATTTGTATTTTGGCATTGACTGTAGCCATGAGATGCTTCAGGGCATTTAAGGTTTCTTCTGGCATTGCTTTTGACTCTCCAAGGAGTGAAGCAAAAAGCTCAACAAGCTCATAGGTATAGTCATGAATCTCTTCGTCTGTTAAAAGCTTTTCTTTTGCCAGGCTTGAATTGCCGGCATCTATAATTTTTTCTGTTACAGAAGACAAATCTATTTTTTTTAAGATTTTTTTTCCATATTTTTTTAACTCCATCATATCTGCTCCTTGTCATGTTTTACTATAAAAAGACTTTTATCATCATTTCTTCTTGAAAATAAATTTCCTAAAAGATAGGCAGTCATTTGGGGATGCTTGGTTAAAAGACCCGGATAATGTGAGAAATCAAAGCTTTGGGAGATTCCGTCAGATATTGTCATTATAAGATTGCCCGGATCAATTTTTCCCCTATAACTTTTCATTTGCATATCAGCTTCACCAAGGGTGCGGTTTTTAAGGAGGACTGATTTTTGTTTGCCTTCAGGACTTAATATTTTAATTAAAACATTTCCACAGCCTGAATATAAAAAATTGCCAGAGTTATCAAGAAAAATTGAAACGCCGTTGGCCATTTTTTTACCATAAAGATTTTTATTGAGATCTGCAATTGTTTTTTCAGGTTCAAGTTTTCCTATTGGAATTTTGTTTGCAATTACACCACTTAAAGATGCGTTTTTTCCGTGGCCAACACCGTCAATATGAAGCCATACAAGATTATTATCATTAAATTCAAAGTTTATGAAATCACCATTGTAAATATCATCATTAAGAGCCCTGATAAAAACTCCTGTTTTTGGATAAGCTTTGGGAGCCTGGTTTTTTTTGGGATAGAATCTGCACCAGACTGCAGTTCCCTTCCAAATATCTTTGTTATCTTTTTTTGTAGTTTTTGTATAAATTTCAAAAATATCAGAGGCCCTCATTATGGTGCCAAGTCCGTGTCCAAGGGTATTTGATGTTGAAAAACCATCAACCATTGCCTTTGAAATGTTTTTTATTCCAGGGCCCATGTCATAGCCAAAGATATCAAGACAGTGATCTGGTTTTTTGTGCTCCCAGATCTGAACAATTCCTGCACCCAGGGAATATTTGAGCTGGTTTGTCATGATTTCACTTGCAGCAAGTAAAATCATATTTGAGGCAGATTCAGAAAACTCAAGCCTTGACGCCACCGCTTTGATTTTACTTTTTGTAAGAATTTGGGTGCTTTGGTCGCTTACAAGTCCATTAAGAAGAAGCTTTACTTTTTCCATTAAATAAAATTTCCAATGATGATGCAGATGGGTCTTCAGTTTTTGGAGACTTGAATGCACATGTTATTGAACCACGTCCTTGATCCTTTGAAAAATATAAGGCCATATCAGCCCTTTTGGTTATTGTTTCAGGTGTGTCTTTTTTGCTGGCTTTTGTATAACCAATGCTGATTCCCTGCTGAATTCCTTCCATAATTTTTTTGGAAATTCTTAAGGCTGCATTTTCGTTAGAAAAAATAATAATTGCAAATTCATCTCCTCCTATCCTGAAAGCAAGGTCGGTTTTTTCTCTGATGGAGTTAGTCATATTCATTGCCATTGATTTTAAGACTTTGTCCCCGAAACTATGCCCATAAGTGTCATTTATTATTTTAAAATGATCCAAATCAAGGTAAAGAAGGCAAAAAACCTTATTTTGCATCCTGAGAGCATCAAGGGAAGAGTTTATCTGTTTTGTATATGCTCTTCTGTTAAAAAGACCTGTTAGAGGGTCTGTTTCAGCTTTTATCATATACTCTTTTAGTTTTTCTTTTCTTGACTCCAATTGTTTTTCTATTTGTTTAATTTCTTTTTGTGCTTCTTTTTTAGCATTTTCAAAACGGTTTTTTATTTTTAGATTCTGAAGCCTTAAAAGTTCTGGAGATGCACTGGAAAGCTCTTCGTTAAAAAAGTTTTTCAAGAAATTTATTTTTTCCTTTGACGGCAGGGAAGAAATTGATGCCAGAGCTTTTTTTTTAGAATTCCATTTTACAAAAAGCGAGGTTTGTTCAAGAATCAATGAAACTTTTACAGGATTTTCAGTTTGAAAAAAATCCTGTCTTATTTCTTTTGTCAGTTGCGGAATAATCTGAGCGACCCTGTAGTTTTTTTCAGACAATGACTCAACTCCTTTCATAAGAGAAGTGTTAAGTCTTTGGAAATCAGGTTCTGTGATCAGGTGTATGGTGAAAATTTCATCCATTTATTTTATTCCCAGAAGTTTCCGTTTCTTTTTTTTAAATCAATTATTTCAATTGAGTGATTTTTTAAAGTTAAAATATTAAGAAAAAAACTTACAATACTTATAAATAAAGCTCCGAATATAGAGGTGAAAAACCCCTGAACAGTAAATCCTGGAATAAAAAAAGCTGTCATTTTAAGAATAACAGCATTGATAATAAAAATAAAAAGTCCAAGGGAGAAAAGAGTCAGGGGAAGGGTGAAGAAAATGAGAATTGGTCTTACAATCGAATTTAAAAGTCCAAGAATTAAGGCAGCAAAAAAGGCTGCAATTACACTGTCCACAACAATTCCTTTAAAAAACACTGCTGTTACAAGTATGGCAAGGGTTTGTACAAAAACTTTAAACCAAAAATATTTATTATCCATATCCTACCTTTGCTTAGTTTGAGTCGTTGAGTATTTTGTTTTAAAATCAACTAACTTAAACAAAATTCATCTTTAAGGTCAATCAATAAGTTGTAAGGATAAACAGGAGGTTAAATTTTTGTTTTTGTAAAAAACTTAGTTTCAGCCATCAATGTTTTTAAGATTTTCAACCCCTGTTGAAATATCATAAAGAAATTCTTTGTCTAAAACTTTTATTTTTCTTTTATCCACTTCTATCAGCCCTGCTTTTGAAAACCTACCCAATGTTCTTGAAAGAGTTTCCTGGGTTGTTCCAAGTACTTTTGAAAGCTGACCTTTGGAAAATTCCAGAATTATCTTATTTTTTTTACCCTGGGCTTTTTCTTGGATGAGAATATATGATGCAAGTCTTTCCGGAAGCTCCTTAAGTGTGAGATCTTCTACCAATCTTGTAAATTCTTTTAGCCTTAAAGATAAAACAGCCAGCATATTCATTGCAGTAGAGGGATCTTTTTTAAAGATTTCAAGAAGTTCTTTTTTAGGGATGTAAATAATTTCAGACTTTGAAATAGTCTGGGCATTGGCGGGGAACCCTGTATCTGCAAAAACAGCTGCTTCACCAAAAGGCTCTCCCCTGGAAAAAATATGGAAGATCTGTTCTTTTCCTTCCTCTGACATTTTAAAAATTTTTACTTTTCCTGTTTTTATAAGATAGAGGCCGTTGGCAGGGTCATTGTCAAAAAAAATCATCTGATTTGGATCATATGATTTAAGAGTACAGATTTTAAGAAGTTTCTGAATCTGTTCATTGGACAAAGACTTAAACATAAGTGTGATTTTAAGAGTTTTTTCCATAATATTTCTTTAAATTTGATCCAGGTCAAAGATTAATAGTTCAATAAAGTTATAGTTAATCTAAAATTGATTAAACTTCAAGCTCACTTAATTTGTTTAGCTGATAAGTGAAAAGTAAAACTGATAATCACCCAATAACTGATTCCGGAGAAAAAAAGATGATGATAAAAAGAAAAATAATAAAAATAAATGAAGACCTATGCAATGGATGTGGAAACTGCGTTCTTGATTGTGCTGAAGGTGCAATAGAAATTGTAAATGGGAAAGCAAAAATTATTTCAGATAACTTATGTGACGGCCTTGGAGCCTGTATGGGAAGCTGTCCTGAAAATGCCATGGAAATTATAGAAAGACAAGCTTTGGAGTTTGATGAAGAAGCTGTGAAAAAGCATCTTGAAAATCAGTCAGCACCCAAATGTCCTTCTTTTGCAATGAGTCCTTTTCAGGGCAAAGGAACCCTTTCAAACTGGCCTGTTCAGATTTCACTTATTTCAGCTGATTCAAAAGTTTTTGATAATTCAGACCTTCTTGTGGCAGCCGATTGTGTTCCAGCTTCCTGCAGAAATTTTCATGAAGAAATTGTGGGAGGCAAAAAGCTTATGATAGGATGCCCAAAGCTTGATAATATCGATGAATATATTGAAAAACTTGGATTGATTTTTTCAAAGAACAATCTAAATTCCCTTACTCTTGCCAGGATGGAAGTTCCCTGCTGTTCAAAAATGGAAATTATTTTAACAAAGAGCATAGAAAAGTCAGGCAAAGAAATTAAATTTGATATGATTACAATATCAAGGGAGGGAAAAATCATTTAATCGGGTCAAGATTTTGAATGGATCTTTGTCCGGGGTAAACTAAACTAAAAGGTTTACCCTTTACTTTAGTTCAAGAATCTGGAAAAATTGTTATTTCAACTGACTAATAATTATGTTTAGGAGGAAAAATGAATGATTTTTCTCAGTTTTTAAAAGAAAGAAGATCCATTAGGAAATTTCTTGACAAACCCATTGAAAAGGAAGTTGAAAAGGAGCTTCTTGAAGCTGTGAGGTGGTCTCCATCATGGGCAAATACTCAGTGCTGGGAAATAATTGTTGTAAGAGACAGTGAAAAAAGAAAGGAAATTCAGGGAGCTTTTTTTGGGAAAAACCCTGCAATCAAGGCAATTATTTCAGCCCCGCTTCTTTTTGCTTTTTGCGGCAAAAAAAAGATGTCTGGTTATTATAACAATGAAGCCCCTACAATACTTGGGGACTGGTTTATGTATGATCTTGGGATAGCAACCCAGAGTTTTTGCCTCTGTGCTCATTCAAAGGGTTTGGGGACAGTTATTACAGGACTTTTTGATCATAAAAAAGTAGAAAAAATTTTAAATCTTCCAGATGATATCAATGTTGTAAGTCTGGTTCCTGTTGGTTACCCTGACCAAGCTCCAAAACCGCCCAAGAGAAAAGAATTGTCTTCCTTTGTTTATAATGATTTTTATGGAAACAAGATTTGAAATTAATAATAATCAGGCTGTGATTTAATTTTAAGTCACAGCCTTTGTTTTTAATTTTAGAAAAGAGCTGAAAGGGATAAGTTAGCGAGTTTTGAGTTTAATCTAATAGTTTTGATGATGCCTTATTTCAAAAAGTTGGAGCTGATGGATAAATTTGCCTAAAATTTCCTCATGACTTCTCTCCCAATGGCCAAATTTGAATCCTATAAGAATGTATCTTTCATTGAATTTTCTGTTTATTCTTACAGTTTTTATTCTGTTAAAAATTTTTTTAATTTCTGGAAGATCTTTTTCAGTACCGGGACTTTTCATCACTATGCCGATTTTTCCAAGATCATTTAATTCGAGTTCAATTAAGGGGTTTTTTCTTCTATCCAGCGAATTTGGAATAAGAATTCCCATACCTGTAAGCGAAATATCATAAATCCTGAAGTTTTTCCCTGAAATATAGTCCTTGTTTTTTAAAATGATTTTTGCCATTACGGAATAGACGTTGTTTGGCTTAATTCTAAAAGCAGATCTTATGTTAGCCTCAGACACCTTGCCTGAATAAGTAATCTTTAATGCAGGTTCTGTGGTTTGGTTGTTTAGTTTGTAATTATCAATAAAACCAGTGATAGAGCCTTTAATCCCAAATCTTGTTCTTTGGTTTAGTTCATTGTTTTTTAAAGTGGTGATATGAAGTGTCTCATAGGAATAAAATTTCCCTGTATTCGGGGTTGTCTGGGATACAATAATTTCTTTTTTTTTTGGGTTAAGATCAAAGATAATAGAATTCCTTGATACTGGAGAAAGAGAATCAATGTTAAACACTATTTCAATAGGTTTTCCCGGGACAAAAATTTTTTCTGGAGTATAAGTCATATTATTTGTTTATTTTTAATTGTTAGGTAACAATTTTTACCATAGAAAAACCACTTTATCAAAGTTATAAATACCAGAATAACCTAAAATCAGATCTATATTTAAACCTAAACATAAATTTTAATCTTACAGTTTTTTGAGTTCAAAAATTTCAATTTAATGGGCAAAAGGGCATCTAAGATATTTTTTTGCAAATTTTATAATCAGGGTTTAAATTAAAAAACACAAAAAATTTATCCAAGAGCTCTGAGGCCTACTGCTTTTTTGATTTTTTTAAGCATGGGTATAGCTTCTTCCCTTGCTTTTAAGCCACCTTTTATTAAGGTTTCTTCCACAATAGAAGGGTTTTTTATCAGATATTCATATTGTTTTCTTGGTTCTTTTAGCTGATCATTTAAAAGTTCAAACAAAGTTAATTTCATTTCACCCCAGCCTATTCCTTCTGAATATCTTTTTTTAATTTCCTCAATCTGATTTTTATCAGCAAAGGCAGAGTAGATTTCAAAAAGAGTGCAATCCTTTGTATCTTTGGGTTCTTCGGGCGGCTGGGAATTTGTTGTAATTTTATTTATCATTTTTTTAAGTTTTTTTTCAGTGTCAAAAAGTGGAATGGTATTTCCGTAGCTTTTACTCATTTTTCTTCCGTCAAGCCCTTTTAGAACAGCTGCGTTTTCATCGGTTAATGCTTGTGGAAGGGTAAATAATTCTTCATATAAATGATTAAACCTCATTCCGATATCCCTTGCCATTTCAAGGTGCTGGATCTGATCTTTTCCAACAGGCACAAGGTCTGCCTTGAAAATAAGAATATCGGCTGCCATAAGAATAGGGTAGCTGAAAAGCCCCATGGTGATTCCTTTATCGGGATCCTTTGCTTTTTGTTCAATGTTTTCAGCCACAGAAGCTTTATATGCATGGGCTCTGTTCATCAGCCCCTTGGCTGTAAGGCAGCTTAATATCCAGGTAAGTTCTGAAATTTCTGGAATATCAGATTGTCTGTAAAAATATGCGTTTTCAGTGTCAAGCCCAAGTGCCAGCCAGGTTGCGGCAACTTCAAGGCTTGATTGGTGGACTTCTTTAGGATTCTTGTTTTTTATCAGAGCATGGAGGTCAGCAAGAAAATAAAATGATTTATTTTCCAGGTTCTTGCTTGCTTCAATTGCAGGCTTTATTGCTCCTGCATAATTGCCAAGATGAGGTGTTCCTGTTGTTGTAATTCCTGTTAAAATTCTTGTTTTTTTCATTACCTGTTCCTGATTATTGTTTTTAAAAATTAAATGAGGTTTACAAATATCTTTTGGCAAAGTCAAACTCATCGTTAAAAGTTTTTATATTTCCGTCGATTTTTTCAAGAAGAATCTTTTCAAGAATTTCTCCAAATATAGGACCGGGTTTAAAACCAAGAGTTTTAAGCTCCTTACCTTTAATCTGGATTGTTGTTTTTTTAAGTTCTGTAAAAAATAAAACAATATTTTGTTTTATTTTCTCATCTTTTGTTATTGAAAGAAGGTAGAGTAGGGTTTCAGTTTTGAATTTGGAAAGTTTCAGGTAAACTTTACTTCTTTCTATTTCCCGATTTTTTTTCATCCATCCTATCACCTCTTGTGCCTTAAAATTTTCTTTTGTAAAAATTTCCATGATTTTTGGGGGAAGCTTGAATTTTGTGCATATAGATTCTTTTGTTTCAGAATTTAAGTTGTGAATAAGTCCTGAAAAGTAAACCATCCACCTGTTTATTTGAGTTTCTGGATCGTTAAGGGAAAACCAGTTGATTGTTTTTTGGGAAGACTCTATTATTTCACGGTTTCTGTCTGAGAATTCAAATTCGCTGTGAATTGCATGAAAAAGGCCAAAGCTTGCAATTCGTTCTATTGCAGGAAGAGGGTTTTCCTCCATCAATATATATTTTAGCTCACTGAAAACCCTTGGGCCGCTTAGTCTTTTGAAAAATTCCATATCAATTGCGTTTTTGATCAGTTTTTCAGTAAATTTTCCAATTTTAAAATTAAACCTTTGTTCAAATCTTACAGCACGAAATATTCTTGTGGGGTCTTCCACAAAAGAAAGATTATGAATTATTCTTACTACCTTGTCTTTTAGATCCCTTTGTCCAAAAAAATAATCTATGAGTTTTCCATAATTTGTTGTGTTGAGCTGAACTGCAAGTGTATTTATGGTAAAATCCCTTCTGTAAAGATCCAGCTTGAGTGAACTCATTTCAATTTCAGGAAGAGCTGCCGGAGAAGAATAAAACTCTGTCCTTGCTGTAGCCACATCAATTTTAAGGCCGTCTTCAAGGGAAACAACAGCTGTATTGAATTTTTCATGGGGGCTTATCCTGGCATTGAGGGATGCTGCAAGCTTGTTGGCAAAGTGAATTCCATTGCCTTCAACAACAATATCAATGTCAAATTCGTTTTTGTTTAAATAAAGGAGAACATCCCTTACAAAACCGCCCACAACATAGGCATTTATATTGGAGTCATCAGCTGTTTTGCCTATATGTTTTAAAAGATTAACTATTTTATCGGGGAGCCTGTCTTTTAAAGTGTTTGAAATGTTTTTTGTAGCCGGAGAAAGGGAGTAAAGTGTTGAATCCTGGATAAAAGGACCTTCCCTGAAATTGCTGACTATATGGTGTAAAAGATCGGTTCTTGTAAGAACTCCTGCAAGTTCGCCTTTGTTGTTTCTAACAGGGAGGATTCTTTGTCTGTTTCCAATTATTTTTTCTTCTATTTCAGAGATAGGAGCATCTTCTGATACCTCCATAAAGTCAGTACTCATAAATTTTTTTACAGGGACATTGATTATATTGTGATATTTTGCCTTTTCAACAACCTGACGGGAAATAATTCCCTTTAGAATTTCACTTTCATCAACTGCAAGAAGTGCGTTTATATTGTATTTGGTTAAGATTTTTGAAGCATTGCCAATAGTGTCTTCGGTCTTAATTTTAAGAGGAGGGGAAGACATGAGATTTTTTGCTTTGAAATTTGATTTAAGATATTTTCTTATCCCGGTGAGTAAAAGATCTCTTGTCTGTGAAAGAGTTTTTTTCCCTATTGAAGCTGAGCCTGCAAAAGGGTGGCCTCCTCCTTTGAAAGTTTTTAAAATCTTACCTATATTAAGTTCCGAAGAGCTGCTTCTTCCTATAACAAAGACCTTGCTTTCCATTCTAGCTGCAACAAAAACCGCATCTTTTGATTCCATTTTATTGAGCTTATGTGTTAAAAATCCAAGATCTGGAATATAATGATCTCTTGAAACAGTTGAGATCACAATATTTAAGTTGTTTATTCTGTATGAGATAGAGTTTTCCACCATATCATTTAACAAAGAAAGCTGTTCAGGAGATATTTCCTTTGAAATAATATTTGAGATAAATTCTGTATCTGCACCTTTGTCCCTTAAAAAGCCTGCAATTTTAAGATCTTTTCCTGTTGTTGAATTAAATTTGAAGGAGTTTGTGTCTTCATAGATTCCAAGGCTTAAAATTGTAGCTTCTTCAGGTGTTATTTCAATGTTTTTTTCTAAAAGCAGCTGGGTGAGTATTGTTGCTGTTGCTCCTGTTTTTTCATAAAGTTCAAAATCTGCTTTTATATCTGAGTCTGTTCTTTCATGGTGGTCGTAAATGTCTATTGAAATTTCTTTTTTGTCAGCAAGTTTTGCAATTTCACCCAGTCTTCCCCTTTGTCTTGTGTCAACAATAACAAGTTTTTTTATTTTGTAATTATCCAGTTCTTTTAGCGAGATAATATTAAAAAGATGGGCTAGAGACTGAATAAAAAACCGCTTTAAAACTCCTTTGCCTTCGTGGTGAAAAACTATTTTTGAGTCAGGATAAAGTTTTTGAGCTGCAAGCATTGATGCAACACCGTCAAGATCAGCATTTGTATGGGTGGCTATTAGTGTGATTTCTTTTTTTTTGTTCAAGTGGAGTTCCTGATCTTTATAATGGTTGATTTGAGCAAATTATCTTCACATAAACAAAGTTGTTTATCAATGAGAGAGTCTAAAGCTTAAAGAGCTGGTGTTGTATTTATCAATATAAAATATTTATAAAAACTTAAGGATCTTAAATTGAAAAAAATCCAAAGGTTTAAGGGCTGAATCAAGCTTTTAACAGAAGCAAAAAACTCTATTATATCTGGCAGATTGAGGTGGAAAACAGCTCCTCTCTTTCTTTTGTCATTCTTTGGAAACCCGAATTTTCCATAAACTCAATAGCTGGTTCAATACCTTTTTCAAAAACAAAGACAAAGACTTCATTGTTTTCTTTTATGGACATTTCATTTCCAAAGGGAATTATTTTTCCTTTTTTACTAATGGCTGCAAAAAACATAGTTTCAGGGGCATTTTTTGCAAAGTTTGAAGCTTTGATTTCCTTACCGTCCATATTTTTCCATAATTGGAGTCTTACCTGTTGTTTTTTGAATCTTCCAGACCAGAGAACAATGTCAAGAGGTTTGGCAAATAAAAGCTTTGTTTTTGAATTATAAAGCATGTTTTCTGTAAGGGAACTAGTTGCCTTTTTCATGGCAGAATATAATCCGATATTTTTTACATTTGCCCTTACATTTTGAATAAACATATAGTTTACTTCCTCGTTTCCAGTAAGAGCTATTGCTCCAAGCCTCATTTCAATTTCTGCTCGTTTAAGATATCTTGACTGGAGTCCGTTCCCATAGATTACTTTTGTGCAATCTTTTTCCGCTTCTTTGCAGTGATCTGCATTTGAATCTATACACACAACCTCCTGACCCGACTCTTTAAGTATCTTTGCCATACTTCTGGCTGTTTCGTTTGCCCCCAGAATAACCCATCCAATTCCTGAAGATCTTTTAAGGCCCAAAAGAGCTGCTGCTGTTTCTCCAGTTAGACCAGCCCATATAACAGTGATAGCTATCACAAGAAACACAAGGGCTCGAAGCTCTATTCCTCCGCTTATTCCGGCATGACTCATTTCGGCTGCAAAAAAAGATGCTATTGCTGCTGCTACAATTCCCCTTGGGCCAATCCATGAAATAAAGATTTTTTCTTTTATATTGAATTCAGAAAAAGCTGTGCCTGCAAAGACAGCAAGGGGCCTTACAATGAAGATTAGAAACATCACTGTTATAACCCCGGGAATTCCCAGATTTATAATACTTTCTATTCTTACATCTGCTGACAAGAGAACAAAAAGCATTCCTATGAGCATGATGGTTATTTCTTCTTTAAATTCTGTTAAGTTATGCTGAACATGGGTGCTGTAGTTTCCCATTATAATTCCTGCAATAGTTACTGCTGCAAGACCACTTTCAGATAAAAATGCATTGGTTGCCTGAAACAGGAAGAGGATCATACAAAGAATGAAAACATTTTCCATTCCTTCAGGTATGAGGTTCTTTTTTTTAAAAATATAAACAAACACAAAGCCTGAAACAGCACCGGCAAATGAGCCTATTCCAATTCTTGAAGCAATTCCAAGAATCCAGATTCCAGGTGAGCCTGAAAAACTTTGCATTGCCGCCTCAAATGCAACTATAGCTATAACAGCACCAATTGCATCAATTAAAATCCCCTCTGCTTCAAGAAGGGTTGCAACTGAACGCTTTACTTTTATTCTTTTTAACAGTGGGTTTATAACAGTGGGTCCTGTTACTATGACAAGGGTGCCAAACAACACTGCAGTCTGCCAGGGCCAATTCATTATATACTTTGCTGCCACACTCCCTGCACAGGCAGTTGTTATACAGCCGGATAAAAGCAGAAAACGGATGGATTTTTGTTCTCTTTTAAGTCTTGAAAATTTTAAGTTCATCCCCCCTTCAAAAAGAATTACTGCTACAGCAAATCCAGTTATTATAGTAAGACCTTTACCAAGGGATTCAGGCCTTACGATTCCAAAAACATCAGGGCCCAGAATAACTCCTGAAAATAAAAGAATGACAATACCTGGTATTTTCATGTGGTGGGAAAGGATTTGAGATAAAATTCCTGCGACAAGAGCAAGCCCTATTGTAAGACCCGGGTTTAAGAAAATATCCTGGAACATTATTGCTCTCCTTAAGGGGTTGGTTAGATTTATTTTCAGCTTAGAAAAAAAGTTGTTTTCGGGCAATGATTAAGTTTTAAATAAAAAATTTCTTATAAAGAGGATAATTGCAAGAATTAAAGTTTTATGGTAGTAAAAATTAAAAATTAGTCCTGTTTTTACAAGATAAATTTGAATTATAAAAACTAGCTCCGGGTTGAGTCTGGGAAATACCTTAAGGCTTTTTATTTTTAACAATTATAGATAGTAAATTATAAAAAAAATTTAAATCAAGGAGCAGCTGATGCCTGTATATATCTGGAAAGGTAAAAACAGAAAAAACAGAACAATTAAAGGCGAAATGGAAGGCTCCAGTGCAGATGCCGTTCGTTCAAGGCTTTTGAAACAGAGGATAACTCCTAAAAGCGTAAAGCCAAAGCCAAAGGACCTTTTTGAAAACATTGAATTCCTTCAACCCAAGGTGGAAACAAAGGATGTGATAGTGTTTTGTCGTCAGTTTTCAACCATGATTGATGCTGGAGTTCCTGTAGTTCAATGCCTTGACATTCTTTCTTCCCAGGAGGAAAATCCAACCTTTAAAAAAGTTTTGAAAAGTATAAAAGAGTCTGTTGAAAGCGGAGATACTCTTGCAAATGCCATGAAAAAACATCCTAAAGTTTTTAACAGTCTTTTTATAAATATGGTTGCAGCTGGAGAGGCCGGCGGTATTCTTGATGAAATTTTGAGAAGGGTTTCAGCCTATATGGAAAAAGCTGCCAAACTTAAAGCCCAGGTAAAAGGTGCTATGACTTATCCTCTGGTTACTATAATTATCGCCTTTGTTGTTGTAGCTGTAATTCTTGTTTTTGTAATTCCTGTTTTTGAGAAAATGTTTGCTGAGATGGGTCAAAGTCTCCCGGCTCCCACTCAGTTTGTAATAAATGCAAGTGACTTTGTTCAGGGTAATATCTGGTATATTCTCGGGGGTATAGCTGCTTTTATTTTTATATTTAAAAGAGTCTATAAAACTAAAAGAGGCAATTATTTTATAGATGACATCCTATTAAAACTTCCTGTTATAGGTATTTTGATAAAAAAAGTTGCTGTTGCAAACTTTACAAGAACAATGGGTACTATGCTTGCCTCCGGGGTTTCTATTCTTGATGCCCTTGATATTGTTGCAAAAACTTCTGGCAATGCAATTGTTGAGGAATCTGTGCTTGATGTAAAAGATGCTATTTCTGAGGGTCGTACAATGGCTGAACCCCTTGTGGAAAGCGGTGTTTTTCCCACAATGGTTTGCTCTATGATTTCAGTAGGTGAACAAACAGGGGCTCTTGAAAGTATGTTGGCTAAAATAGCCGATTTTTACGAAGAAGAAGTTGATCAGGCCGTGGAAAACCTTACTTCTCTTATTGAACCTTTTATGATTTCCTTTCTTGGTATTGTTGTTGGCGGGCTAGTGGTTTCAATGTATCTTCCTGTCTTTCAGATGGCAGGAGGGATTGCCTGATCAAAAACTATGGGGCTCTTCTGATTTTAATAAAACAATAGACTTTCAGGTTTGTCTCTAAATTCAAAACATTTAAAATCCTTCAGGCTTTCATAATTTTTAAAAAGAAAGCCTGATTTAGGTGGAAACAGCTTGACAGATAAAACTAAAAAACTAAGTTTTTATGAAAAAAGCCTAAGTATGCGGCTCAAATGGCTTATGTTTTCCAGGCTGGTTTTTTCAATTCTTGTTATTTCAGGATTTTATTATTTTTATCTTTCAGGAACCAGCGCTTTTTCCCAGCAGATGGTTGGCCTTTATTTTTTTTCAGCATTTATAATTGTTCTGACTCTTTTTTACTCTTTAATTTTTAATTTTGTAAAAAATAAATTTGTTTTTTCCACAGTTCAAATAATTGTGGACACATTTCTTGTCACACTTCTTATTTATTTTACAGGAATCTATAATAATGTTTTTCAGTTTCTCTACCTTGTGATTATCCTTTATTCTTCAGCAATTTTGTTTGGAGCAAAGCCTTTTTGGGTAGCTGGAATTGTAAGTATCCAATATGGGCTTTTGGCCAATCTTCATTTTTATGGTTTTATTCGATGTTTTTTTTATGAATCAAATTCTGTCGATTATGAAGGCCCAGCAATATTTTTTCAGGTTTTTATTTTCATTCTCTCGTCTTTTGCAATTGCCTGGCTTTCAAGTATTTTGTCTGTTCAGCTGAAAAGGGCAAGGGGGGAACTTGAAAAAATGGACGAATATGTTGAAAGAGTCAAAAGGCTTGCAAGTGCAGGAGAAATTGCATCAGGCTTTGCCCATGAAGTTAAAAACCCAATGGCATCCTTAAGAGGTTCTATTCAGCTTTTAATTTCAGATATTGAAAAAAATAGGAAGGATGATGTAAAAAAACTTGGAGACATAATTTTAAGGGAATCAGGAAGGCTTGATCAGCTTGTAAATGATTTTTTGTATTTTGCAAGACCGGTTGGAAGCCAGAAGCAAAGACTAGTGCCTTCACTTCCAATAAGAGATTTATTAAATCTTCTTGGAGAAGATCAAGCTGTAAAAAATAGAGTTCAAGTTGTTTCAAAGCTTGATGATCAAGCAGTAATTGAAGCAGATCCTGACCATTTTAGGCAAATAATATGGAATATTCTTATAAATGCCTCCCAAGCTTGTGAAGGGAAGGGGTATATTTCAGTTAGACTTAAAATATTAAAAAGTCTTGTATATATTATTGTAGAAGACTCGGGCAGGGGAGTCAAAAAAGAGATAATTGAAAAGATTTTTGATCCGTTTTTTTCAACCAAAAAAAGTGGAAGCGGACTTGGCCTTTCAATTGTTGCTAGACTAGTTGAACTGAATGGGGGAAAAATTGAAATTAAAAACAGGGAAAATGTTTCCGGGCTCAAGGTTACCTTGATTTTTAATCGTTGCTGACATATAAAGTCTAGTTGCTTGACGTGTGATTTTAAATAAGTTACCTAAGTCAGATTGAAAAATTTTAACAAGAATAATAGATGGTGAAATATATGAGTGGTAAAAAAGACCTTCTTAATCAAAGAAGAGAAAAAAATAAAACAATTTCCGATTCAGGAGTTAATCTCTATCCAAATAATTTTAAGGTTGAAAATACAATTGGTGAAATTCGTTCAATTATTGAACAAACTCCTGAAAAATTAGGTGAAGAAGGCTTGAAGTTCACCATTGCAGGAAGGATGATGGCTGTTAATAAATTTGGTAAGTCCTCTTTTGCAAGAATTAAAGATGGGAGCGGGAAAATAATCCAGGCCTATCTGGCAAAAAACAGGATTGGAGAGGATTCTTATTCTCTTTTCAATCAGCTTGATATTGGAGATATTGTGGGGGTTTCAGGTCCGCTTTTTCAAACAAAAACAGGAGAATGGACAATCTATGTTGGTAAGTTCAATCTTTTGTCAAAATCTGTCAGGCCTTTGCCTGAAAAATTTCATGGGCTAAAAGATCCTGAAAAAAGATACAGAAGAAGATATGTTGATCTTATTATGAATGAAAATGTGAGAAACATTTTTGTTACAAGAGCAAAAATAGTTCAGACCATAAGAAATTTTTTAACAGAAAAAAATTTTCTTGAGGTTGAAACTCCAATGATGCAGCCCCTTGCAGGTGGTGCTGAAGCCACTCCTTTTGTAACTCACCACAATGCTCTTGATATGAAACTTTACCTAAGAATCGCTCCTGAGCTTTATCTTAAAAGACTTGTTGTAGGAGGATTTGACAGAGTTTTTGAAATAAATAGAAATTTTAGAAACGAGGGCGTTTCCACTAGGCATAATCCTGAATTTACCATGCTTGAATTCTACCAGGCATACTCAACATATAAGGATTTAATGGATCTTACAGAGGAGTTGTTTCTTAAAATTTCAAAAGAAGTTAGCGACTCACCTGAAGTTGAATATCAGGGAGAAAAAATTTCTTTTAAATCTCCATGGAAAAGAATTCCTCTTACCGAATCTTTATGTGAAATTGCAGGCATGGATAAATCTATTCTTTCAGACAAGGAAGGTCTTTTAAAATTTGCTGAGGAAAAAGGAGTTGCAATTACTAAGAAAGATAAAATCGGCAAGATTATAACCAAGCTTTTTGAATCTTTGGTTGAACCCAAGCTTATCCAGCCTACTTTTGTAACAGACTATCCGGTTGAAGTATCTCCTCTATCAAGAAGAAACGATGAAAATCCTGAATTTACAGAAAGATTTGAGCTTTTTATAGGCGGAAGAGAAATTGCCAATGGATTTTCCGAGTTAAATGATCCAGATGATCAAAGGGAAAGATTCCTTGATCAGGCAAGAAAAAGAGATGAAGGGGATCTTGAGGCCCATATGATGGATACAGACTATGTGGAAGCTCTTGAATATGGAATGCCGCCTACAGCAGGGGAAGGTATTGGGATAGATCGTCTTGTTATGCTTTTTACCAATGCGGCTTCAATAAGGGAAGTTATTTTTTTCCCCCATATGAGACCATCTTCTGAACAATAATTTTTTGGAAAAAAAAATGCTTAAATCAAGCTTTGGTTTCGAATTTTCCATTGCTCTCAGATATTTGAGGGCAAAAAGGAAACAGGGATTTATTTCCCTTGTAGGTTTTTTATCCGTGGCTGGTGTTTGTCTTGGAGTTATGGCTCTTGTAGTTGTTATAGCAGTGATGTCAGGAGCAGAAAAAGACTTGAGAAAAAGAATTCTTGGGATGGAGCCTCATCTTATTTTAAATTCAAAAACCGGTTCCTTTGCAGACTATAAAAAAGTCTGCGAAAAATTAAACAATAAAAAAAATGTATCTGATGCACTTCCAAACCTTTCTGGAAGGGTGATGCTCAGATCCAAGTGGGGTTTTACAGGAACAATAATAAGGGGGGTTGACAGCGAATCACGCCGTAAGCTTATCAAGGGGTTTGAACCTTTGAAAGCCACAGAACTTCTTGAAAATACATCATCAGGGAAAAATTCAATTATCATTGGCAAGGGAATTGCTGAAAGTCTGGGAGTGGCTAAAGGAGACAGCGTTTTTGCACTTACTTCAGACTGGAAAATTTCTCCTGTGGGTGTAATGCCTAAAATGACTGAGCTTGAGGTTGCAGCTGTTTATGAAAGCGGGCTTTATGAGTACGACAGTGCTGTTGCTTATATGAACCTTGAAAATCTCCAAAGCCTTCTTGGAATGGGTAAAAAAGTCAATGGTATAGGTGTTTATATAACCGATGTTTATGCGGCAGATGATTTGGCAAAAACAATAGACGAAGTCTTTCCAGGCCGATTTTTCACACGAACATGGATGGAGGTAAATCATTCACTGTTTTCTGCCCTGAAACTTGAAAAAACAGCAATGTTTATAATTCTCACTCTTATAATTCTTGTGGCAGCTTTTAATATAGCAAGTTCTTTGATTATGCTTGTAATGGAAAAAACCAAGGAAATTGCAATAATGAAAACCATGGGAGCAACCAAAAAAAGTATAAAAAGGATTTTTGTTATTCAAGGGACTTTTGTTGGTTCCATAGGAACTTTGTCAGGGGTTTTTCTTGGGATAATCATGTGTGAAATCTTGAGTCGGTACAAATTTATCAAGCTTCCTGATGCCTATCCATTTACAACTCTTCCAGTTGATTTGGCTTTTTCAGATGTTGCTCTGATAGCTTTTAGCGCTCTTTTAATTTGTTTTTTTGCAACTGTTTATCCTGCTTCTAAGGCTGCAAATCTAGACCCTGTGGAGGGTATTCGTTATGGTGAATAAGGAAGGCTGTATAGTTCTTGAAAATATTTCCAAAAGCTACAAAACTGGGGAAACTGTTTTGGAAATTTTAAAAAACGTTGATTTCACAGTTAATAAAGGTGAAAAAATAGCAGTAACTGGATCTTCTGGAATAGGAAAATCAACTCTTCTCCATGTTTTAGGAGGGCTTGATCATCCTGATGAAGGCAAAATTTTTATTGAGGGCGAAGATCTTTATTCCCTTGGGGATGAAAGAGTTGCGGGGATAAGGAATAAAAAAATTGGATTCATGTTTCAATTCCACCATCTTCTTCCTGAGTTCAATGCTGTTGAAAATGTTATGATGCCTTCCCTTATCGGAGGAAATGATAGAAAATCTTCTCTGAAAAAGGCAAAAGAACTTTTAAAAAAAGTCGGACTTTTGAGCAGGATTAATCATAAGGTTACCGAGCTCTCAGGCGGTGAACAGCAAAGAGTTGCCATTGCAAGAGCTCTTGTAATGGATCCTGTGGTTCTCCTTGCTGATGAACCCACAGGAAATCTTGACAACAAAAACAGTGAGGATGTTCATTTGCTTCTTGAAGAGCTTAACACAGAACTTGGAATGACTCTTATAGTGGTAACCCACAATATGGAACTGGCATCTTTTATGGGTAAACAAGTAACATTAAAGGAAGGTTCTCTTGTATCGGTTTAACTTGTTAAATATAATATTTATATCAGTTTTGGCTTTATTGTCAGTTCCTGCTGTTTCCTTTTCCCTGGAAAATAAGGTTGTTCTTTTCCCCTTTCAAATTGAAGGGGGAAGCGAATATGAATATTTAAAAGAAGAAATACCTGAACTTATAGGCTCTGAAATAAGAAAAGCTGGAGGAAATAGCTATTTTTATAAAGACGATGTTTTAGATTTTGATAATAAAAAACTTTTTGAAATTGCAAATGAGTCTGGTTCAAAAGGGTTTATAAAAGGAAAGTTTCAGGCCATAGGCAACAACGAATTTATACTGGATGCAGTCCTTGGAGTTTCAGAGGAAAATAAAATCTATGAATTCAAAGAAAGCTTTACAGGAGTAGTAAACCTTTTTGGAAGGGTGAATAGCCTGTCCAAAAAAATCGGGGGTACTTTATTTGTAAAAGTAAGGATTACTGAAATTGAAATCAGAGGTAATGAAAGAATTGAAGATGAAGCAATTAAAAGACTGATAGCTACCAAAGAAGGAACTGCTTACGCAGATGGTGATCTTTCCGATGATTTGGACAGAATTTATAATATGGGTTATTTCGGAGATATCAGAGTTACAAGGGAAGAAACTGAAAGTGGAGTAAAAGTTGTTTTTCATGTAAAAGAAAAGCCCACAATAAGACAAGTTCATTTCAAGGGAAACCATGCCTATGACAATGAAAAAATAAAAGAAAACATAACCTTAAAAAGTGGTTCAATCCTTAATATATTTGAAGTTAAAAAAGAAATTGAAGCAATTAAAGAACTTTACAAGGAAAAAAACTACCATCAATGTGAAGTGAATTATGAGCTTAAAGAGCTGTCGCATAACAGAGCTGATCTTATTTTTATAATAGCAGAGGGCGACAAAACTTTTATCCGTGAAATTGTTTTTGAAGGCAATGAAGACTACACTGACAAACAGCTAAAAAAAAAGATAGAAAGTTCTGAAAAAGGTTTTTTTTCATGGCTGACAGGTTCAGGTGAGTTTAAAAAAGATCAGATTCAGCAGGACAGTGGAAGAATTCTTGCATTTTACCATACCACTGGATATGCCGAGGCAAGGGTAGCTGATCCTGAAATCAGCTTTGATGGAAACAATGTAAAGCTTTTATTTAAAATATCTGAAGGAAACAAGTTCACCATAGGAGAAGTTAAGGCAGAAGGTGATTTGATTGTTTCAGAAGAAATAATTTTAAAAGCAGTGAAAACAAAAACAGGCGAAATTTTTAACAGACAAAATCTTCAGGATGACTCAATTTCCATTGCAGATATTTATGCTGATGCCGGGTATGCTAATGCAGATGCTTTTCCAGATCTTCAAAAAGATTATGAAAATAATATTTTAAATGTTATTTTTAATATAAAGAAAAACAATTTGGTCTATATTGATAAAATAGTTATCGGCGGAAATACAAAAACAAGAGATAAAGTTATAAGAAGAGAGTTTCCCATAACCGAGCAATCCCTTTACAGCAAGTCAAGGCTTCAAAGGGGAGTTCGAAATCTTTACAGAATGGACTATTTTCAGAATGTAAACCTTGAAACTATTCCTTCGGGTGAAAAGGACAAGGTGGACATTCATGTAAGTGTTGAAGAAAAAACCACTGGAATGTTTACTTTTGGTGCAGGGTATTCAAGTGTAGACAACCTTTTTGCAACTGTTTCTGTTACCCAGAGAAATTTCAGGGGAAAAGGGCAGGTGGTAAATCTTAAAGCGGAGTTTTCTGGAAGTGCTACAAGATACACTTTTAGTTTCACCGAACCATGGCTTTTTGATATTCCCTTATCTGCAGGATTTGATGTGTATAATTGGGAAAGAGAATATGACGACTATGATAAAAAAAGTATAGGGGGCTCAGTAAGATTAAGTTACCCTGTTTTTGATTATACAAGGCTTTATTGGTCATATACCTATGAAGTTGCAACCATAGACAAGATTGATCCATATGCTGACCCGACTCTTTTTTTGATTGAAGGAGATAATGTTGAAAGTTCAACAACGGTTGCCCTTAAATATGATTCAAGGGATAGAATGTTCAATCCAACTGAAGGTGTTAAACATTCTATTTCAGTGGAACATGCAGGAGGTTTTCTTGGCGGAGATTATACATATACAAAATATATAGCAGAAACCGGGGTTTATATTCCTCTTTTTTGGGATTTTGTGTTTTTTGCTCATGGTGAAGGAGGTTATGTCAGGAAAAATTCAGGCGGAGTCCTTCCAGACTATGAAAAGTTTTATCTTGGAGGGATGAATTCCGTAAGGGGTTATGACTGGAGAGGAATTTATGTTTTAAGTCCTGAAGGGTATGAAGTGGGCGGTGAAAAATATATTCAGGCAAATCTTGAGCTTATTTTTCCTCTTATTAAAAGTGCTGGTCTTATGGGGCTTTTCTTCTTTGATGCGGGAAATGTGTTTGCAAAAGATAAAAGTGTAGGATTGAGTGATATAAGAAGATCCTGGGGATATGGTATAAGATGGTATTCTCCGGTTGGACCCATCAGACTTGAGTATGGAAGAATGCTTGATCCTAATGAAGATGAAAGCGGAAGCGGCAGATGGGAATTTACCATGGGCCAGGCGTTTTGATAATGAACTGATTTTTTAATAAAGAAAATTTTTAATAAAGAAAATATGCTCAATAAAAGATACATCAATTGAGGTTTAACTAAAAAAGTACTCGGAGGTAATAAATGAAAAGAACAGCAGTTTTTTTTCTAGCTTCACTGGCGATTTTGTCATTTGTTTTTTCTGGAATCGGAGGAGCAGCAGATATTGCAAAAATAGGTGTTTTTGATTATCAGAAGTTTATGGTGAACTCAAAGGGCGGTCAAAACATAAGAGAAATTCTTAATACAAAAAAAACTCAGCTTGAAGGAAAGCTAAAGGAAAAAGCTGGTGAAATTAAAAAACTTGGGGATCAGCTTGAAAGAGAAGCTTTTGTTATGTCACCTGAAAAGCAGGGAGAAAAACAAAGGGAGTATCGCATCCAGGTAAATGACTACAAAGATATGGATGAAATGTATGCAAAAGAAATTAAAAGAGCTGAACGAGAAGAAACAAAAAAAATTTTTGATCAGGTTGATGAAATTTTAAAAAAGATTGGGAAAGAAGAAAATTTCCTTCTTATTCTTCCTCAAAGTACAGTTCTTTACTCTCCAGACCAGCTGGATATCACAGATAGAGTTATAAAACTTCATGACAAACAGTTTTGAATCAATGAATAAACAATACTCTCTTCAACAATTGGCAGATTTTACCGGTGGAGAAGTATACGGAGATAAAAGTCTTGAAATTTCAGGAGTGTCTCCTTTTGAAACTGCAACTTCAAAAGACATTTGCCTGGCAAGGACAGAAGAATATATACAAAAAATTCCCCTGTCCATGTCAAAGGCTTTTATAGTCACAAAAGTTCCTGACTTTAAAGATCTTAATTTTCTTGTGCACAATAATCCCTATTCTGCTTTTGCAAAAATAATTTCTCTTTTTCATCCTTTGGAAACCAAGGAAGAGATGATTCATCCAAGTGTGTCCATAGGCAGGCGTTTTTCCTTTGGTAAAAGGGTTTATCTAGGTCCTGGCTGTGTCATAGGTGATAATGTAGTTCTTGGTGACGATGTTTATATTTATCCAAATACAACCATTGGCGATAATGTTTTAATTGACAATGGGTCAAGAATATATTCAGGGGTTACAATTTATTCAGACTGCGAAATAGGCAAAAGGGTGATAATCCATTCCGGAACTGTTATTGGAAGTGATGGGTTTGGTTTTGCTCCGGATTCAGGTTCTTGGGTAAAGATCAATCATCTTGGAAAAGTGATAATAAAAGATGATGTGGAAATAGGAGCTTCCAATACAATAGATCGGGGAACTTTTGGTAATACTGTGATTGGGAAATCTGTAAAAACTGACAACCAGGTTCATTTAGCACATAATGTTGAAGTTGGAGATAATACTATTTTAATTGCCCAGTCAGGAGTGGCAGGAAGTACCAAAATTGGAAAAAATTGTATAATTGCTGGAAAAGCCGGAATTTCAGGGCATCTTAAAATAGAAGATTTTGTGATAATAGGACCTATGACAGGTGTAACAGGAAATATAAAAAGCGGGAGTGTGGTTTCTGGAATCCCTGAAATGCCCCATAAACTATGGCTTAAAGTTTCTAAAATACTGACAAGGCTTCCGGAGTTGAGAAGAAAAGTTTCTCTTATTGAAAAACGGGTTAAGAATATAGAAAAAAAGTAAAATGCAAAATGAAAAAACACTAAATATAGACGAAATTCTCAGGATAATGGTTCACAGGTATCCTTTTTTGATGATAGACAAAGTTGTTGAAATTGATCCTGGTAAGACAATTAAAGCTATTAAAAATGTAACTTTTAATGAACCATATTTCCAGGGACATTTTCCGGAAAAACCTGTGATGCCCGGAGTAATGATTTTAGAAGCCATGGCCCAGGCCGGTGCTATTCTTGTTAATCAATCATTTGGAAATCCAGATGATTTTTTTTATTTGGGCGGAATAGATAACGCCAGATTTAGAAAGCCTGTGATTCCAGGGGATCAATTAATAATTGAAATGGAAATTCTTAAGAAAAAATTAAATGCATTCAAGGTTAGGGGAGAATGTCATGTTTATGATACAAAGGTATGTCAGGCTGAATTTATGGCTGTAATGGAGAAAGGGACCAAATGAAGATTCATCCAACAGCAATTATAAAAAAAGGTGCTCAAATTTCAGAGGATGTGGAAATAGGGCCTTATGCCATAGTAGATTCAGATGTAAAGATAGACTCAGGGTGTGTAATAGGTTCCCATGCTATGGTTCATCAGTATACTGAGCTAGGCTCAGGCTGCCATATTTTTCCTTTTGCCTCTGTTGGTTCAATTCCCCAGGATCTTAAGTTCAGGGGAGAAAAATCTTTTCTCAAAGTGGGTAAAAAGACTGTTATAAGAGAATTTGCTACATTAAACAGGGGAACTGGCGAAGGTGGGGGAATAACTGAGGTTGGAGAAAACAATCTTTTAATGTCTTATACCCATGTGGCCCATGACTGCAAAACCGGAAACAATGTAATAATGTCTAACAACGCAACCCTTGCAGGGCATGTTATTGTGGGCGATTATGTTATTCTTGGAGGCTTTGCCGCAGTACATCAATTTGTTAACCTTGGCAGGCATTGTTACATTGGCGGAAAATCAGCCATTGTAAAAGATATTCCTCCCTTTGTAATTGCTTCAGGCGACAGAGCTGCTCTTCATGGGCTTAATAAAATAGGGCTTGAAAGAAGAGGGTTTACAAATGAGTCTCTTACCCAGCTTAAAAGAGCTTATAAATTTATCTTCAGGACGGATCTTACAATAAGTCAGGGGCTTGAAAAAGCAAAAAAAGAAGTTGAACTCACCCCTGAGGTATTAGAGTTTTTAACTTTTATAGAAAAATCCGTCCGGGGAATTACAAGATAGAGTGGATAAGTGAATAAAAAGATAGGTCTTATTGCAGGAAATGGAGATTTCCCTTTAGCTTTTTTAAAAAAAGCTAAAAAAGAAGGTTTGGATGTTTTTGTTGCTGGCTTTAAAAATGAGGCTTCCCCAGAAATAGAACAAGTTGCAGATAAATTTATCTGGATTTATGTAGGTCAGATAAAAAAAATAATAAATTTTTTTAAAAAAAATCTTGTTGATGAAGTAGTTTTGCTTGGCGGGGTTAAAAAGACCAGGCTTTTTTTTGATGTTCGTCCTGATATCCTTGCTTTAAAAGCTGTTGCAAAACTAAAAACCACCCATGATGATAATGTTTTAAGAGCTTTTTCATCAATAATGGAAAATCATGGGATAAAAGTTTGCAGTTCTTCAAAATTAGTACCTGAATTTTTGTCAAAAAGAGGACTCTGGACAAAAAAAAATCCATCTAAAGAAGACTTAAATGATATAAAATTGGGCTATGAGGCTGCAAAAGCAATAGGATTTCTTGACATAGGTCAAACTGTGGTAGTTTCAGGAGGAAGTATTGTTGCTGTTGAAGCTGTTGAGGGAACTGATGAAGCCATAAAAAGAGGAGGAACTCTTTCCCATGGAGGAGGAGTTGTTGTTAAAACCTCCAAACCAAACCAGGATTTAAGGTTGGATATTCCAGCCATTGGTCCTGAAACAATTATCCAGATGAAAAAGTTTGGCCTTGATGTTCTTGCTGTTGAAGCTGAAAAAACCAATGTAATAAATCTTGATGAACTGATTTCTCTTGCTGATGAAAATAAAATTTCTGTTCTTGGAATTGATGATCTTTTTTTAAAGGAGCTCAAATTTGAGTGAAATTAAAAATTCTTTAAAACCAAAAAAAATCATGATTGTTTGCGGAGAATCCTCTGGAGATCTTCACGGTTCATATCTTGTTTCAGAGCTTTTTAAATTAAGACCTGAATTGAATGTTTTTGGAATTGGCGGAAAACAAATGAGAAGGCAAGGTTTTTCAGCTTTTTTAAAGTCGGAAGATCTTTCTTTTATGGGAATAACAGATGTTTTAGCAAATTTAAAAACAATTTCTGCTGCAAAAAAAATGGCTCAGAATGCTGTTAAGGATTTAAAACCAGACCTTTTAATTCTTATTGATTACCCGGGTTTTAATTTAAGGCTTGCTGAGTTTGCAAAAAAGCATAATATAAAAGTTTTATACTATATAAGCCCTAAGTTCTGGGCATGGAATTTCAAGAGAATAGAAAAAATTAAAAAATTTACAGATCATGTTTCTTTGATTTTTCCCTTTGAAAAAAAAATTTATAATGAATTTAATATTCCTTCTACTTTTGTTGGAAATCCTCTTCTTGATTATGAAATTCCTTCAAAAAAAATCAGGGATTTTTCAAAAATTTCTACTTTTCCTATTGTCGGTCTTTTGCCTGGCTCAAGAAAAGGCGAGGTCAGGAAACATCTTGAAACAATCCTTGAATCTGCTTTGGAGATTTCAAAGGAATTTGAAAGAGTAAAGTTTGTTGTTTCCTTTGCATGCAAAGGTGAGGAGACCTTTTTTTATTCCCTTGTAAAAACCTATGAAAATTTAATTGATATAGAGGTTGAAACAGAAAGCGTTTACAATGTATTTGAAAAATCAGACTTTCTAATTGCAGCATCTGGAACAGTAACTCTTGAAGCAGCTGTATCAGGAGTTCCCATGCTTATAATGTACAAGGTGTCTCTGATTACATATTTTTCAGGAAAACTTCTTGTAAAAACTCCCTATATAGGACTAGCTTCAATAATAGCTGGGAGGGAAGTTATTCCTGAATTTATTCAAGGAGCTGCCACACCAAAAAAACTTAAAAACGCAGTGGTTTATTATCTCAAAGAAAAAGATGCTTATGAAAAAATGATAAAGGATTTAAAAGAAGTCAAATCCATGCTTGGAAATAAAGGAGTGGCAGAAAGAACTTCTAGAATAGCCATTGAAATGGCAGATAATTAAGAAAAGATTAGAAATTTGTAATTTTTGTGAAAGTATCTGATAATAATCCAAGCGACATTGGTAAATTTATAAACTTGAAAAGTAAAGCCAGATCAATTTACGATTAATTGGTTTTGCTGGAGAAAAAACTAGATTAATTAAACTAGAGATTGATTTTTATGTTTTTTAAAAAATTTGAAATAAGACAAAGACACAAAGAAATTGCAGGGTACCTTAAAAGTAAATGGGTTCATCTTTTGTTTGCTATTGTATGTATGCTGATGGTTTCAGCTTCAACTGCTGCTTCAGCCTATGTGATCAAACCTGTTTTAGACGATGTGTTCATAAATAAAAAAGAAGATATGCTTAAACTCTTACCCTTTGCTGTATTGTTTATTTATTTATTAAGGGGGATTGGACTTTATGGGCAAGAATATTTTTTAAATTATATAGGGCAGGTTATTATCAGAAAAATAAGAGATAGCCTTTATTCAAAAATTCAGGATCTCCCCCTTTCTTTTTTTGAAGGTGAAAAAACAGGAGAGCTTATGTCAAGGCTTTCCAATGACGTAAATATAATCAAAAGTATGGTATCCACCACAATAACATCAACTTTGAGAGACTTTTTTACAATTTGTTTTCTCATAGGAGTTATTTTTTATCAAATTTGGAGCCTTGCTCTTTTTGCAATTTTAATTCTTCCCCTTGCTTTTTATCCAATAATTTATTTTGGAAGAAAGGTAAGAAAAGTTTCCACAGGCTGTCAGGAGGCAATGGCTGAAATGAATTCCTTTGCCCATGAAACTATTGTGGGAGCCAAAATAATCAAGGCCTTTTCCATGGAAAACTATGAAAAGGAAAGGTTTTATGAAAAAACATCACTTATTTTTAAAATGGAAATAAAAAATGCAATTGTAAAAGCTCTTTCATCTCCAGTGATGGAAGTTCTTGCAGGAACAGGTGTTGCCTTTATTATCTGGTATGGGGGTTCAAGGGTTATTTCAGGTGTGTATACAACAGGAACTTTTATATCTTTTCTTGCATCTGTAATTATGCTTTATGATCCTGTTAAAAAAATATCAAAGCTTAATAATGCAGTTCAACAGGGTCTTTCAGCTGTTGACAGGGTTTATGATATAATTGAAAGAAAATCCGATCTTACAGAAGCTTTAGATGCTGTTACAATTGAAAAAAAATCCCATTTTGTAAAAATGGAAAATGTTTGGTTCAAATATAAGGGATCAGATGAATATATTCTTAAAAATATAAATCTTGAAGCAAACAAAGGAGAAATAATTGCCCTTGTTGGGATGAGCGGTGGAGGTAAAACTTCATTGGTTAATCTTATTCCAAGGTTTTTTGATCCAACAAAAGGGAAAGTTTTAATTGATGATATTGATGTAAAAAAGATCAAGCTTTCCAATTTAAGGGATCAAGTCGCTTTTGTAACTCAGGAGCCTATTTTGTTTAATGATACTGTATACAGCAATATTGCATACGGTAAAGCTGATGCTAGTTTTGAAGATGTTGTTCTGGCTGCAAAATCTGCCTATGCCTATGATTTTATAATGGATTTTCCAGAAGGTTTTGATACTGTTATTGGAGAATTTGGGAACAGGCTTTCAGGAGGGCAGAAACAAAGGCTTTGTATTGCAAGGGCTCTTGTTAAAGATGCTCCTATTTTGGTTCTTGATGAAGCAACTTCAGCACTTGATACAAATGCTGAAAAAATAGTTCAAAAAGCTCTTGAAAATCTTATGAAAGGCAGAACAACATTTATGATAGCCCATAGACTTTCTACCATATCCAATGCAGACAGAATAGTAGTTATAGAAAATGGTGAAATAAAAGAAACTGGGACTCATCTTGAGCTTATCAAAAACAATGGTCCTTACAAAGTTTTATATGAGCTTCAGTATCTTGAATCTGCTGGATAATCTTTGAGTTTTTCATATTTTGCTGTTAAATTATTTTTAAATCTAGAAATTTTTCTTAAAATTTTATTTTGAGCTAAAGGCCTGAAATAAAGAACAAGAGGAATAAATTCTGTTGGGCCAATATCATCAATAATAACAAATTTGATTTTATCTTTTGAAATTTTTTGGACAAGTATGTTTCGCTCTTTTAAATTTCTTGTAATTATATTTTCTTTGATGAGGCTTTCTTTCATTTCCAAAAAAGCCTGCCTAAAATAGGGAATTTTTTTTATATATTTATTTAAGTTTTTTAAATAAAACTCAAGTGAATTGGAAATTGTTCCATCGTAATTTTTTACAAGTTCAAAAACATAACCTTTGCCAAGATTTGTTTCAATAGTGTCTTTGTAGCTGGATATAAAGTTTTTGCCTGAGTTTGTTTTATTGATGTGTTTGTAATAGTTTACTTCCTTAACCACATCCTGAATATGGTTTTTTTTGGGCAATTTAATACATAGGTTGTTATCATGGGGATGAATATAGCATTTTTTGTGAGCTCCTTGAGCTAAAAAAAGCTCTGGATTCAACTTAACCATTTCTTTACCTGCCTTTTTAAACAAACCAGTGTTTTTAATTTAAAAATATGATTATTCAGTTTAGGTTAAACTAAAGAAATAACAATTTATCTAAGTTGAATACCAAATTCAAGTAAAATCATTTCAAGTGTTAAGAACTTAGCTTTGATTATTAAAGGTTATTAAAAATTGTTAAATTTAAATTACTTAATCAATATCTGAAAAACTTAGCTTTGTGTTAGTTTCTAAGTGGTCACTAAAAGATTTAATTTCTTTGTATATATTTTTTTAAGTTCATCTGAAAAAAGAACAAAAATAATAGTTTTTGGGAAATTGTTTTTTTCTAAAAACTCAGCTGAGGTTTTGATTGCAATTGAAGCGGCTTTTTCAGGGGGATAACCATAGACCCCGCAGCTTATTGCAGGAAAAGCAATGGAATTTAGTTTTTTTGAAAGAGCAATTAAAAGGGAGTTTTTATAAGAGTTTTCAAGAAGGATTGGGTCATTTTTCTGGTTTTTATAAACAGGGCCTGGTGTGTGGATTATGTAATCTGCTGTTTTTATATTAAAAGCCTGAGTAATTTTTGCCTCTCCTGTTTTGCAACCCCCAAGTTTTCTACATTCTTCCAAAAGCATGGGGCCGGCTGCTTTATGAATTGCTCCGTCAACTCCGCCTCCCCCAAGAAGAGAATTGTTTGCTGCATTGACAATTGCATCAGCTTTAATTTTAGTGATATCGTCTTTAATTATTTTTATATTTTCAATTATATTTTTCATTTTGCTTCCTTTATTCCTTTAGAATCTGATTTTAAAATAATAAGCTCTTTAATACATTCCCCGTTTAGATTAAAAAAAGTTGGGCCTGTAATAGTGTCAAATACAGGGGTTGATTTAATGGAATCTCTTATTTTTTGAGGTGAAGAGGAGCCTGCTTTTTTTACAGATTCAAAAACTATCATTGCACTGTCATAACTCAAAGCTTCAATAAAACCAGGTTTGTTTCCAAAAAGAGTTTCGTATGAAATCAAAAACTTTTTAACTTTTTCCTTTGAAGAGCCGGGGTAAAAAAGAGATGCAAAATAGGCTTTTTTTATATAACCTTCGCTTGATTTTATCAGTTTTTCGTCTTCCCATAAATTTGGCCCTAAAAATACAGGGTCAAACACATCAAAATAAGCAAGCTGAGGAGCAAGAGCAATGGTTTGAAAGGGGCCGTCTGGGATAAATACAGCCTCAAAATCAACAATTGGTTTTAGTTTTTCATCTTTTTTTGATTTTTTTTCCTCTTCTTTTTCTACCTCTTCTTCCTTAACTTCAGCTTGAATTTCTCTTAAACCCTTATGGTAAAGGCCTGTGAGTTTTTTGATGGGCTCGGAAAAATCAGCTGAATCAGGGTTGTATTTTTCAACTCCCATAATATTACAACTATGTTTTTTTGCGGAGTCAAAAAAAGAGTTCATGAAAATTTCTCCATAGGATTCATCAGGATATAAAATAGCAAAAGAATTTATTAAAAGTTTTTCTTTTGCAAAACTTACAAGAGCTTCTGCCTGCATTGACGGGGTTATAAAATGCCTGAATACAAAGTTTTTGTTTTTGGTTATTGAAGGTTTATGGGTCATTGCAATTATGGGAATAAGGTTGGCCTCTGAATATTCACAAGCAGCTTCAGCAGTGTGAAAAGGGCCAATTATTGCGGAAACTTTATTGTTTATAAGTTTTTCAGCAGCTTCCCTGGAACCTGACTCAAGAGATTTGTTATCTTCAATAAAAAGTCTTATTTCAACCTCAGGATTTATTGAAAGAAATTCAGAAACAGCAAATTGAATTGCTTTTAAAGCCATTTCTCCATAAGGGGAAAGTTGTCCTGAAAGGGGGAGGATTACTCCTATTGATATTTTGTCCTGACTTTCAATCAATTTAAGCTGAGCTTTTGCCTCATTAAATGTTTCAGTTTCAGGGTAGTTTTTTAAAATTTCATTTAAAATATTTTTTGCCTCTTCTTTGTTGTTTTCTTTAAAAAGGGCAAGGGCATAATATTTTTTAAAAAGAGCTGAAGCATCATCGTTTGAAAACAAGTCAAAGGATTTTAAAAGAGATTTTTTATCCATTTTTGAGGCAGCTGTGGATAATAAGGGTCTGATTTGCAGATATTGAACAGAGTCTTTTTTATATATTTCATTATAAATTTTAGCAGCCTGATAGTAGTTTTCAAGATTTAAAAAAACATTTGCCTTTATATATAAAAATCTTATTTTTGTATCTTCCCTCTTGGTCTTTTTTAATGCTCTATCGCAAATTGGAAGGGCTTTTTCAGGCTTTCCTAGATCAATAAATATATTTGCTGAGTGGATGGAAGCTTCAAAAAAAGCATCTGAATCAGGATGTTCAGAAATTATTTTAAGGTAGAAACCCAAGGCTTTTTTTGGATTTGTTGTTTCTGTTATCAGAGCTTTTTTTAGATATGCTTCTGGAAGATAAAAGGAGGCTGGAAACTCTTTTATGAATTGAATATATAGATCTTTTGCTTTATCATAGTTTTTATCATTAAAAGCTTGCTCAGCTGTTTCAAATTTTGTTTTTTCAACCTCAGAGTACAGCTGATGAAGCTCATCTTTTTTCAACGCCGCACACCCTGAGATTAAAAACAATAAAATTGCAAGACTAAGAACTTTTGTTTTATCCATCTTATTAAAACCTTTGATTTTTAGTTTTTTTCCATTAATATTTTGTGGGTACCTGATTTCTTAATCAGCTGTCAAATTCAAAATTTAACGGAGACTGGGATGTTAAATTCAGGAAATTTTTTTATAAACCTTACTTTTATACTCTTATATTTCTTTTTTTCCTCCAATGCAATCGCTGAATTTTACAGTTATACTGACGATTCAGGTGTTTTGCATTATACAGATGACTACTCAAATATTCCCGACAAATTTAAAACTCAGGTGGTTGTTAATGAGAAAACCTTAACCCGGGCTGTTGAAAAAAAGACTTTTGAAACAAAGAACCTGGAAGAAGTTGAGCAGGATTTTGGTGTTGATGATAATTCCTGGCTTTTAAAAGAAGCAGAAGAATTGAAAAAAAGAAAGATCAGTCTTGATAAGGAATACAATATTCTTGTAGAAAAGCAAAAGTCCATTGAGCTGTTTAAAAAAGGAGTAAAAACCAAAAACCAGTCAAAGAAATATTTTGAAAAACTTGAAGAGTTAAATGTCCTTGTAAAAAATTATGAAGAAAAAAGGGTTAAATTTGACAAAGATGTGAGTGTGTACAATGAAAAGCTCAATAAGGAAAAAGAATAAAGTTCAAATGGAGTCGGGCTTTTTTTAAGTCAGGAAGAAATAAAATTTTTTATAAGCTCTTCAGCTTTTTTATTTTCATTGGGTAAAAGCCAGTTTATTTCATTATCGCGTCTGAACCAGGTAAGCTGTCTTTTTGCATATCTTCTTGTGTCTCTTTTCATCAGTTCAACTGCTTCATCAAAGGAGAGCTCTTTGTCTATGAAAAGATTCATATGTTTGTATCCAAGAGAATTCATGGATTTTAGTTCAGGTGAATACCCAAGGTTTCTAAGTTTTTTAACTTCCTCCAAAAATCCGTCTTCCATCATCTGATCAACTCTTGATTCTATCCTTTTATATAAAAGGCTTCTTTCCATATAAAGTCCGATTTTTAAAACTTGGTATTTTTTATAATTATCTTCTTTGCGGAGCTGGGAAATTTTTTGGCCGGTTGAAAAAAAACACTCCAGGGCTCTGGCAAGCCTGAAAATATCGTTTTCGTGTATTTTTAATCCAGCTTCGGGGTCATGAATCGATAAAAGTTTTTTAAGATGGCCTTTGCCATGGATTTTTTCTTTTTCATATAATGATTCAATTATTTTTTTATCAGCAGGTTTTGATCTGAAAATTCCTTCTGTAAGTGCTTTTATATAAAGTCCAGTTCCTCCTGCAATAATCGAGATTTTACCTTTGCTGTGAGCTTTTTGAATAAGGGCATCTGCTTTTTCAACAAATTTTCCTGCATTAAAATCATCATTTGGGAAACAAATGTCTGTTAGATGGTGAAAAGCTTTTTTATTTTCTTGTAAACTGGGCTTTGCTGTTCCTATATCCATCAGTTTATATACCTGCATGGAATCAGCACTTACTACAATTGATGGGAATTTGGAAAAAAGCTCAATTGTCATTGAGGTTTTGCCAATTCCTGTGGGTCCGCAGATAATTACAATTTTTGGGGAATTATCTTCCATGGTTTTTGTTCTTTATTTTTCAAATTACCTATTGTTTTTTAAGTATTTTTTGATGATATATAACAGAACTAAATGTATTGACAACCTTTAAAATAGCCGATATGGATATGTTTGCTGATATAATATTTAAATAAATAAATCTTGAATTTGGCTAAGAAATCAATAGCAGGGTTATCAACCCTCAAAAGTTTAATATCTGAAAAGTTGCAGAAGATAAGAGCAATTTTTGCAAAATTTTAACAGGAGAAGAGATTATGTCAAAAGAACTCGTTGGAGCCGCAATGGTTGTTGGCGGTGGTATCACAGGGATGCAGACAGCCCTTGATCTAGCTGACGCAGGGTACTATGTCTATCTGGTTGAAAAGAAACCGTCCATCGGCGGTGTGATGGCCCAGTTAGACAAGACATTCCCAACCAACGACTGTGCAATGTGAATTATTTCACCTAAACTGGTCGAGGTCGGCCGGCATCAAAATATTGAATTGATGACTCTTAGTGAAGTAACATCAATTTCAGGAGAAGAGGGAAATTTCGAAGTAGAGGTTTTGAAAAAGCCTAGATACGTAGACATGGACAAGTGTATTGCTTGCGGTGCCTGCGTTGAGAAATGTCCCAAGAGGGTGGATGACGATTACAATGCAGGTCTTAAGAAGAGAAAAGCAATTTATGTTGAATATGATCAGGCTGTTCCTCTTAAGTTTTCAATTGATGCAGAAAACTGTATCATGCTTACAAGAGGCAAGTGTGGACTTTGTGAGAAAACATGTCCTACAGGAGCAATCAATTATGATGACAAGCCTGAAACTGTAACGATTAATGTTGGTTCTTTGGTTCTTGCTCCGGGATTTAAGGCTTTTGATCCTTCAGTTTTCGATACTTACCAGTATTCAAAATTTCCAAACGTAGTTACAGCTCTTGAGTTTGAAAGACTTCTTTCTGCTTCAGGACCTACTCTTGGACATCTTGTAAAGCAGTCAAAAGATCAAGAAGAACCTAAGAAGATTGCTTTTTTTCAGTGTATAGGTTCAAGGGATATCAATCGGTGTGACAATGGGTATTGCTCTTCTGTATGCTGTATGTATGCAATAAAAGAAGCTGTGATTGCCAAGGAGCATTCAGGTGATGACCTTGACTGTGCTATCTTTTATATGGATATGAGAACCCATGGAAAAGATTTTGAAAGATATTACGAAAAAGCCAAGGAAGACGGAGTCCGTTTTGTTAGAAGCAGGGTGCATACAATAAATCCTGTGCCAGAAACAGACGATCTTGAAGTTAGGTATGTTGACGACTTTGGAAATATCAAAGACGAAGTCTTTAACATGATTGTTCTTTCTGTTGGTCTTGAAATTGATCCTACTACAATTGAGCTTGCTAAAAAACTAAATATTGAACTTACTCCTGGTAATTTTGCTCAGACCGGTACGTTTACTCCTGTTCAGACATCAAGAAAAGGTATTGTTGCTTCAGGTGCTTTTCTTGGACCCAGGGATATTCCCCAGTCCATGATTGATGCAAGTGCTGCTGCTGGTGTTGCAGGTGAAAACCTTGCTTCTGTTCGAGGAACCTTGCTCAAGGAGATAGTAACCATACCTGAAAGGGATGTTTTTGGGGAAGCTCCACGAATTGGTGTGTTTGTATGTCACTGCGGAATTAATATTGGCGGTGTTGTTAATGTTCCTGAAGTTACTGAATATGCAAAAAGCCTGCCTTATGTTGAATATGCTACCGACAATATGTTTTCCTGCTCCCAGGATACTCAGGACAAGCTGATTGAGATTGTCAAGGAGCAAAATCTTAACAGGATAGTTGTAGCAGCCTGTACTCCAAAAACCCATGAGCCTTTATTCCAGGAAACTCTCATGGCTGCAGGTCTTAACAAGTATATGTTTGAGATGGTTAATATAAGAAACCAGGATTCCTGGGTGCATAGAGACACCCCTGAAAAGGCAACAGAAAAAGCAATTGATCTTGTAAGAATGGGTGTTGCAAAAATTGCACTTCAAAACCCTCTTTCTGAAGCTCAGCTCCAGGTTGGCCAGTCAGCTATGATAGTTGGAGGCGGTCTTGCAGGAATGGCTGCTGCCGAAACTCTTGCTCTTCAAGGGTATGAAGCTCATATCATTGAAAAAGCAGACAGGCTTGGCGGAAATGCTTTAAAACTTTATAAAACACCCCAGGGTGAGGTTATCTCAGATAAGGTTGCAGAGCTGGTTGAAGCAATAGATGCAAATGATAAAATCAAAGTTCATCTTAATACCACAATAGAAAGTGTTGATGGTTTTGTTGGAAATTTCAATGCAAAACTTATTGAAAACGGTCAGGAAGCATTTCTTGAACATGGGATAGCTGTAATGGCTACAGGTGGAAAAGCTTACACTCCTGACGAATATATGTACGGAAAAGATTCAAGGGTTCTTACAACCCTTGAGATGGATGCAAAAATGAAGGCTGACGATCCTCTTGTTAAAGATGCTGATTGTGCAGTCTTTGTTCAGTGTGTAGGTTCCCGTGAGCCTGAAAGGATGTATTGTTCAAAGGTTTGCTGTACCCATTCTGTTGACAGTGCTCTTGAATTGAAGCGCCGTAAGCCGGATATGAATGTATTTATCCTTTACAGAGATCTAAGAACTTATGGTGAAAAAGAATATCTTTACAAGGAAGCAAGGGATGCAGGAGTTCTTTTTGTAAGGTACGATCTTGAAAACAAACCTAAAGTTTCAGTTGAAGATGGAAATCTTAAGATAGTTGTTAAAGATCATGTTCTTAACCGTGATCTTGAAATAGAGCCAGATGTTATTTCGCTTGCAACAGCTATTGTTCCTAATGAAGTAGGGGCTCTTGCCCAGTTTTACAAGCTTCCGGTGAATGAAGATGGATTTTTTATTGAAGCCCACGCAAAACTTGGACCATCAGAGTTTTCAACAGATGGTGTTTTTCTTGCAGGTATAGCCCATTATCCAAAGCCAATTGACGAAGCAATTGCCCAGGGCAAGGCTGCTGCTGCAAGAGCAATCACACTTCTTGCAAGAAAAGAAATTTTTACAAGCGGTCAAATTGCAAGGGTTGATCCTGTATTGTGCAGTGGCTGTGGAATTTGTGTAAGTGTTTGTCCATATTCAGCGCCTTCATTTCTTACAGAAGGTCCATTTGCAGGCAGAGCAGAAATTAATCCAGTTCTTTGCAAAGGCTGTGGTCTTTGTGTTGCATCTTGTCGTTCAGGTGCAATCCATCATAATGGTTTTGACAATGATCAGATTTTCAGCCAGATTTTTGCAGTAAACGCATAAAACTAAGGGTTCTCCGCTTTTTATTAAGCGGAGACTTTATATATCAAGGAGTTTGGCAATGAGTGAATATGAACCAAAAATTGTGAGTTTTCTCTGCAACTGGTGCAGCTATGGTGCAGCAGATCTTGCAGGTGTAAGCCGTTTTCAGTATCCTGACAATATCAGAGTTATCAGAATACCATGTACAGGAAGAATGAGCCCCAAGTTTTTTCTTTCGGCATTAAGAGAGGGTGCTGACGCAGTTTGGGTTTCCGGCTGACATCCCGGAGACTGCCATTACCTGGAAGGTAATTATTATGCACGCCGTAAATTTCAGCTTTTCAAGAACCTTATGGAATTTGTAGGTCTTGAAGAAGACAGACTTCATTTTTCATGGATTTCATCTGCTGAAGCAATAAAATTTTCAGATGTTGCAAATCAGGTTTCAGAAAAAGTGAAGGCATTAGGCCCAAACAAAAAATTTGTTAAGCGTTACCCAACTAAGGATACTGACTAATGGACGCATATACAGATAAAATAAAAGAAATATCAAAAAAGATTTTAAAAGAGGGAAAGGTAGATGTAGTAATGGGGTTCCGAAAAGGAACTCTTGGCTATATGTCCGAGCCCTATATGGCAAAAAGTGAAAAGGATGCAGAAAACTTAGTGTTTGACTGCAACTGCCGCATGAACCTTGTAAATTACCTGACCAACCGTAAAGACAAAATTGGAATAGTAGTTAAGGGATGTGACAGCAGAAACCTTATAACTCATTTAATTGAAAATAAAATAAAACGGGAACAGCTTTATATTATAGGTGTGCCTTGTACAGGCCTAGCAGATAAAGCTTCTTTACTTGCCCATGCAGATGGTGAAATTACTTCAGTTGAAGATGATAATGAAACCATCACAATCAAGGGTGAAGGCTTTGAAAAGAAAGTAGTCAAAACAGAGGTTTTACAGGCAAATTGTAAGACCTGCATCAAAAGAAATCCTGTAATATTTGACGAGCTTGTTGGTGAAGAAGTCCCTGAGCTTGAAATAGAAAACAGGTTTGCCGATGTGGAAAAAGTTGAAAAAATGAGTCCAGATGAAAGATGGAACTTTTTTGGAGAACTTCTTTCAGAATGTACTCGTTGCTATGCCTGCAGAAACGCTTGCCCGCTCTGCTATTGTCCTACATGTTTTGTTGACGAATCCCGCCCCCAGTGGGTAGGGAAGAGCGACAATGAAACAGATGTGCAGACCTATCATCTCTTAAGAGCATTTCATGACGCAGGTCGCTGTACAGACTGCGGAGCATGTGAAGCTGCGTGTCCCATGGATATAAAAATGAGGTATTTTACACGTAAAACAATAAAAGACTGCGTGGAAAAATTTGGTTTTGAAGCTGGAATGGATCTTGAGCAGCGTCCTGCACTTGATCAATACAAAATCAATGACCCCAATGAGTTTATAAAGTAGGCCCTAAGATACCATGTGGATAATGAACCTTGAGGAGATGAAAAAGGAACAGCCATGAAAATGATAAGTGTAAAAAAATCAGATTGGGCCGGTGCAATGGAAAAAGCGCAAAAGTCTTTTAGACTTGCAGGTCCGGTAAAAGCAAAAAAAGGTCACACATTCAGGGAGCTTAAAAATGGAGAAATTCCAGACCTTGATTATGTTGAGACCAGAATGTCGGTAAAGGAAGTAGTTCTTCCCCAGTCGGAAGTAATGTTTACCTACAGCCTTGATAATGAAAAAGAAGGGCATCATATATTAGAAGAAATGCCTTTTGATGAAACTCCCCGTGCAGCTGTGGGAATTCGTCCCTATGATGCAAAAGCAGTTGAAATTTTAAAAAAGAACTTTATAACAGATGATTATATAGACCCTTATTTTGAGAGAAGATACGAAAACATTACTCTTGTGGGAATGGCGGAAAACAATCCTTCATCAGTAAATTTCAGCTTAAGCTGCGGTACAGGTCCTTTTGATGAATCATGCCTTGATATAATACTTGCAGATGCAGGAGATAATTATATAGGAAAGGTTTTAACAGAAAAAGGCGAAAAATTTGCAGCAGCAGCAGGATTTGCAGAAGGTGATTCAGGAATAGAAGCAAAAATTGCAGAGCTAAAAGAAC